>JAYWDR010000160.1:0-2224 GCA_043779735.1 Cyclobacteriaceae bacterium
TTACCGTCAGGCAAAACCTTGCTACCATTTATGAAGAATCTTTACAGATGGAAAAGGCGCGTGTTATTCTTGAACAAGTGGTAACTGACGAGCGACAGCGTGAGGGCGAAAGTCCTGAGCTGGCCATTACCCTGCAAAACCTCGCCACCCTCTATCAAAAGACTGGTAATCTTACTTCTGCCAAACAACTGTTGGACGAAGCGATAAGAATAGATCAAGCGACCGTGGGTGATCAAAGTGCATCCTTTGCTACCAAATTGGCAAACCTCGGTGTAGTGCAACAACAGCTTGGCAACCTCGTGGAAGCCAGAAAGTTATTTCAACAGGCCTTAAAAATTCATGAGAAAACACTAGGCAAGGAACATCCCGATTATATGTTCAATGCCTACAACCTCGCAGTCTCCTTGCAACAGTCAAAAGAATCCACTGCCGCGGCGCCATTATTTAAAGAGGTTTCTGGTTTTTACAGGAAACAGATTCAGGAGCTGTTTCCAGCGATGAGTGAAAGGGAGAAAGCATCCTTCTACAATAAAATCAACGAGATCATTCTTGCCTATCTTGATTTTGCCATTGAGAATAGCAGGAAGTTCCCCGCGTTGAAGGGTGAGTTATATGATTTCCGTTTGATCACCAAAGCGTTGCTTTACAACTCATCTGTTAAAATCAGAAATACCATACTTTCGAGCGGAGACACATTGATTTTGGCACGATTTACCGAATGGCAAAAAACAAAAGAAGACCTCGGTAAGTTAAGTCAACTTAGTGCACCGGAAAAAATACAAGTTGAGGACCAGATCCAAAGACTTCGCCATCGTGCCGATGAACTCGAGAAATTGCTGGCGGAGAAATCAGCTTCGTTTTATACTGAGACCCAGCAAACCTCTGTCGATTGGAAAAAGGTCAAGTCAAGACTGCAGAAAGGACAAGCCGCTATTGAAATGATTCGTCTCAGGCTGAACCTGAAGAACGACTCGGTCATTTACGCTGCCCTGGTCTTGCGTCCGGAATTGGAATCTCCGGAACTCGTTGTGTTTCCCAACGGCAAAGAAATGGAAGGACGCGACTTCTATTATTATAGGAACAGCATCAAATACCAGATTCACAATGACCGCAGCTACCGTGTTTATTGGAAACCGCTCGAGGAAAAGCTTTCCGGGGTTCATACTGTTTTCCTTTCGCCCGACGGCGTCTACAATAAAATCAACCTCATGACCTTGCTGGATCCGAAGAGCAACAAATACCTGTTGGAAACGATGAAAGTAAAACTGGTTAATAATACAAGAGAACTATTGACCCCGCCGAGGAATTCTTCAACGCAAATGAACGCGGCGCTATTCGGCCGGCCTGATTTTGAGGGAGGATCCAATGTCAACACCACCGTATCTTCAAACCGGTCTCCCTCCGATTTGGAATCCTTGGTGATGAATGGAATTACTGACCTTCCGGGCACGGAGGAAGAAGTGAATAAAATCGGATTGCTTTTGCGGGAACAGAAATGGGAAACGATAACCTACCTTGGAGAAAAAACAACTGAAACTGCCATCAAGCAGCAGAAAGATCCTCGCTTGCTGCATATTGCCACGCACGGTTTTTTCATTCCAGTTGAAACCGGCAAGGATCCGATCATGCTCGTCCCCGACATCCGACAACCGGCCAAAAACCCACTGTTGAGAAGTGGACTGATCCTCAGCGGGGCCCAGCGATTCATGCAGTTGGATAAGTCTAAAAGAAATTTTTCTGAAGACGGGATTCTTACGGCCTATGAAGTGATGAATTTAAACCTGGACAAAACTGAACTTGTTATTCTGTCAGCCTGTGAGACAGGCGCCGGGGAGATTAAAAATGGAGAAGGTATTTTTGGCCTGCAGCGGGCTTTCCTGCTGGCTGGTGCCGGCACCATCGTGATGAGCCTCTGGAAAGTGGATGATGCAGCAACCCAGGAACTAATGGTCGAATTTTACCGTCAATGGATCATAACCAATGACAAATACGAAGCCTTCCACAAAACCATGCTGATGATGAAGACCAAGCTGAATGAACCTTATTATTGGGGAGGTTTTGCCATGATTGGCATTAATTGATAAAATCATGAATCGATGGGCTTCTTTTATTGCCAACCTTGTCTTGCTGATTTCAGTTGAAATTCGTGCACAAGAATACGATGATAGGCGCGTTGTTCCCGGAATCAGCACTGCAAAAAACACAGAGTTCTCTCCTACCATCA
>JAYWDR010000161.1:0-2221 GCA_043779735.1 Cyclobacteriaceae bacterium
TGGATAGAAATCGCACCTTAGACGATAAACTCATTTATGGTTGCTATCCAGAATTGCTTCAATTGAAAACCGGGAAACAAAAACGTGACTACCTGTGGGAGGTGGTGAGTTCTTATCTGTACAAGGACATTCTGGTTATGGAAAATTTGAGAAATGCCAACAAACTGGCTGATCTACTAAAATTAATTGCATGGCAGATTGGCCACGAGGTGTCGTTGGAAGAACTTGGACGCAAATTGCAGATGAGTAAAAATACGGTAGAGCGCTACCTCGATTTGTTAACCAAGGTATTTGTTCTCTTTAAGGTTCAAGGCTTTAGCCGAAACCTGAGAAAGGAAATTGTAAAAACAAAGCGTTGGTATTTTTACGATAACGGTATTCGTAATGCGATCATCTCCAATTTTCAACCCCTTGACCAACGAAATGACCTGGGCATGTTATGGGAAAATTATCTGGCTTCCGAACGGTTAAAAGTTCAGCACTACAAAGGAATGCATTCCAATAATTACTTCTGGCGCACACACGACCGGCAGGAGATTGATTGGGTGGAGGAGCGTGAGGGTAGACTCTACGGCTATGAATTTAAATATTCAGAACCTTCCAAAAAGCTCAAAGCGCCCAAGGCCTGGAGTGAAGGATATCCTGCCGCGTATTTCAAGGTCATTCATAAGAATAATTTTGAAGATTTTGTATTGAAGAAATGAGTGCAAGCACCGTGAGGGTTAATGCTTATCTTTGATTCATGCCCTCCCTCCTCCCCGGCTACGAATACCTGCCTACGCTACCTCCTACGCTAAAGCTTCGGTGGTCAAGAAAGCTACGGCAGGTAAATCCCAACACCATATTATGCCATCTCTGATCCAAGGTTACGAGTACGATATCTTTATTTCCTACCGTCAGAAGGACAATAAGTACGACGGCTGGGTAACCGAGTTTGTGGCAAATCTCAAGAAAGAACTCGAAGCCACCTTCAAAGAAGACATCTCTATTTACTTCGATGAAAATCCACACGACGGCCTCCTCGAAACCCACCACGTTGACAAAAGCCTCGAAGGCAAACTCAAATGCCTTATTTTCATTCCCATCATCTCCCAAACGTATTGTGATCCCAAAAGCTTTGCCTGGCAGCATGAGTTTTGTGCGTTCAATAAGCTGGCGAAAGAGGATCCGTTTGGAAGAGATGTGAAGCTTGCCAACGGCAATGTTGCCAGCCGGATTCTCCCCATGAAAATCCACGACCTGGATGCAGAAGACAAATCAGTTCTTGAACATGAATTGGGCGGCGTATTGAGGGGCATTGAATTCATATACAAAGAGCCTGGCGTGAACCGGCCATTGAGGGCCTCCGACAGCAAGGGAGACAACCTGAACAAGACTGATTACCGCAACCAGGTCAATAAGGTTGCCAATGCTATCAAGGAAATCGCGGCCTCACTTAAGGATCTAACTTCATCGTCAGTTCAGATTACCGGTCCCGGCAGCCACATGGACCAATCACACTTCAAGGATCACCAGCCAGGTTCCAGGAGAAAGAAATCCAGCATCATCTTGCTGGCTATCCTGTTCCTTGGCGCCGCCGGCTACTTCCTTGTTCAGACATTTTTCCCGTTATCCAAAGACGAATCGGCGATCGATAGATCCATTGCCGTTCTCCCCTTTGTTGACATGAGTCCGAACAAAGACCAGGAATATTTCTCTGACGGTCTCAGTGATGAGCTGATCAACCTCCTTTCAAAAGTTCCCGAATTGAAAGTCATTGCCCGTACCTCCTCGTTTTCATTCAAAGATAAGAATGAAGATGCGCGCACAATCGGAAACAAGCTGGGTGTAGCCCATTTGCTGGAAGGCAGTGTACAAAAATCAGGAAACAAACTCCGAATCATCGTTCAACTTGTGAAATCGAGCGACGGCTCACACCTCTGGAGTGAAACCTACAATAGTGATATGGATGAAATCTTCAAAGTACAGGACGAGATTGCCGGTGCGGTAGTGCGCAAACTCAGAGTCGCTATGCTTGGCCCGCTCGACACACCGTCTGCCCGCATAGGAAATAAAAAGGCTTACGAATTATTCCTTCGTGGAAAGTTTCTCTACGATCGTGCCGGGCCGGGGGATATTACAAAATCTCTTCACTACTTGGACGAGGCTATATCACTGGACAGCAATAATGCTCTCATCCGGAGTTATTGGTGGTATATCAAATTATACTTTTCTCCGAATT
>JAYWDR010000162.1:0-2218 GCA_043779735.1 Cyclobacteriaceae bacterium
ACAAAGTCGGTATAGTCGTGGCGGGGATCGGTGTAGATCATCACTAATTCTCCCGACTTGTCAAAGATGATGGCCAATCGGTTCTGTTTGGCTACCTTCTCCACCGCTTCAAACACTTTGTCCTGCAAAGGTTTAATCAATTCCTGTTTTTTCAAAAAAAATAGTCCTCCAAATCCAAAAACTTTTCTCTGATATTCCTTCAATTCTGACTCCTTTTTATGGATCAGATCCAGTCGATCGCCCTTCATTTCATCTGTTAAGAGGACCTCTTCAGCTTTTAGAGATGAGTAAAGGGTCTCTACATTTCTTGACATGTCTTCCACTTCTTTCTGCCATCCGGTGGAAAGCTCATCAATTTCGCCCTGCGCTTTCGCATATTCAGGCATTTTGGTGAGTATGAAATTGGTATCGATATAGCCGAACTTCTGACCATTGGCAAAATTCAGGCCGAAGAGAGGGAAAAACACTATGGCTACTAATAATCTCACTTTTTAACGAATTTGTTGTCCTATTGTGAAGTGGAATTGCGCACCACTTATCTGCGAGGACCCAGGCAAGGTATCAAAGCCATAGGCCCAATTAAGCCCTATTAATCCAAAAGCCGGCATAAATATCCGGGCGCCAATACCTGCCGACCGATAGGACTTAAACGGGTTAAATTCATAAAAATTATTCCAATTGTTTCCCGCTTCACCAAATACCATGGTATAAATGGTCGCGCTCTGGCTGGTCGAGATCGGGTATCTCAACTCCATAACAAACTTATCATACACGATCCCTCCCTCAATGCTGGTGGCATTTTGTGTACCCCGCAATGCATAAAGAGGTGGAGTCACTAAGTTATCCGGATAGCCCCGAAGGCCCACAATATCCTGTCCCAATACAAATGCATTGAACCCACCCGCTAGTCCGGCACCACCCATGAAGTAGCGTTCAAAAGGACCAGGAGGTAATGCTTTTGTGTAGGTGCTGATAAAACCGAAGTGGGCTCTTGCCTCCAATACCAGGCTTCTTCCGGTTGGCTTGGGGCTTCCCAATAGTTTCAGATAAAACTTTCCATCAAACATCCACTTCATCAATTCTAACCATTTGTACCTCTCGTTGATATTACTAATGTAGGAAGGGTCGCGAAATAAGGAGTACGGTGGAGTTAACGAAAGGCTCAAAGAAACGGAAGACCCTTGAGTAGGAAACATAGGGTTGTCTATACTGTTTCTCGCCAAGGTGGTGTTGAATGTAATATTATTTGTCTGACCAACCGCAGGTAAGGAGGTAGTGCCGTACAAGTAGTTACTGTAGGAGTAAACGAGCAAAGACAAAGAGTTTGTAAGCGAGAAGTAATTGTCAGGCCACTCTAACCTTCTTCCCAGTGACAATGTAACGCCAGCGGTCCTGAGAGAAAAATCATTGGTAAATTCATAATTGCTATTTGGCCTTCTGGAAATGGAGTGTGACAAACTCACAGTGAATGAATTAGGTTTCCGGCCTCCCAACCATGGTTCAGTAAATGAAACACTATAACTCTGATAGGATTGACCATTGGCCTGGAGCTGAAGTGAAAGTCGCTGACCGTCTCCTACAGGCAAGGGTCTCCATTTATCAAAATGCGGCACATTGCGAATTGAAAAATTATTAAACGTCAACCCCACTGTTCCAACAAAACCATAATAACCTCCCCATCCACCTGAAAGTTGTACCTGGTCGTTTGACTGCTCCTGAAGCTTCCATTCGATATCCACGGTACCCGCAGCAGGATTGGGGCGAATGTCCTGCTCAATTTTCTGTGGGTTAAAGTATCCCATCGATGAAAGCATCTGCTGGGTGCGTATGATATCCGATCTTCTGAATTTCTGGCCCGGAACTGTATTTAATTCTCTTCGTATAACATGGTCACTCGTCCTTTCATTACCACTGATGATGACTTTGTCAATAGTGGCCTGGTCTCCCTCAAAAATGCGCATTTCAATGTCAATAGAATCTCCCACAATGGCCACTTCTATGGGTGTAACACGGAAAAACAGATAGCCATCATCCATGTAAAGTCCGCTGATATCAGCACCTTTCGGATTAAACGAGGTCTTCTTATCGATCAGTTCTTTATTGTAAACATCCCCTTTCTTAATGTCCAAAATCTTGTTGAGGGTAGCTGCACTATGAATATAATTACCTGTCCAAACAATATTTCCAAAATAGTATTTCTTGCCTTCGTATACCTTAA
>JAYWDR010000163.1:0-2217 GCA_043779735.1 Cyclobacteriaceae bacterium
GTGATGTGTGATATCTGGAAAGCCAACCAGGAAAAGAAGGAAATTTCAACAGAGGTACTTGAAGAGCACCTTCACTCATTCAAAAAATTGGGCGTGAAGCGTGCGGCCCTCTCGGGAGGTGAGGCGCTGATGCATTCTAATCTTTGGAAGTTTTGCGATCTCCTTCATTCTATCGGAATAAAAATCAGCTTGCTCTCTACCGGTGTCACGTTAGCTCAGCATGCTCGTGAGATTACGAAGCATTGCGACGACGTGATTGTCTCCCTGGATGGCAGTAGAGAGATTCACAATAGGATAAGAAATATTCCAGGTGCCTTCGAAAAGCTGGAAGAAGGAGTGCGTGCCATTAGGACGCTTAATGGCAGGTTTCGTATAACTGGACGCACTGTTGTGCAAAAGCAAAATTTCAAAGACCTTCCCGAAGTAATACGAACAGCAAGAGCCCTAGGACTTCATCAGATTTCCTTTCTTGGCGCAGACATTTCATCGGAAGCATTCAACCGACCAAATCCCTGGTCTGAAGAAAAAATTTCTGAAGTGTCCTTAACAGAAGCGGAGACGGTGGAGCTGGCAAGAATCCTTCAGCAATCTTTTATCGACTTCAAGGATGAGTATGACAGGAAGTTTATAGCGGAGAGTCGTATTAAAATGATGGAGATAGTGCAACATTATCGTGCTGTTAAGAAGAAAGCAGATTTTCCCCCAAAAAAATGCAATGCACCTTGGGTTTCCGCCGTCATTGAATCGAATGGAGATGTATTGCCTTGTTTTTTCCATCCACCCTATGGAAACATTCATTTAAACGGGTTTGAGAAAATCATTAATTCTAAACAAGCCATTACTTTCCGGAAGAACCTAAAAGTCAATGAGCATCCCACTTGCAGGAAATGCGTGTGCTCACTGCATGTAGGACTTACCCGATCTGTTTGATTTGAAAGAGATAGTTTTTGTTATCGACCCAGACTGATTTTTCAACAAACTTAATCATCGCGAATCCATGATCGGTGGCTATCTTGAAAATTTTTGCCAGATCACAGACTTCGGAGAGAACCATGATGATGCGAGTCTCTCTTGAAATGTATGGCTGGACGCCAGAGAAAAATTTGATGAAATACTCGTGCTCTTCTCCGCAATACCAAGCAAAGTCTTCCTCGTGGGTTGGTTTCCTGGGATAGTATGGGGGGTTCAAAATAATCCAATCAAATTTCTTTTCATCAATCCCTTCAAACAAATCGGAGTGAATGATTGTGATTGGAATGGAATTTCTTTGCATGTTAAGCTGCATGTTGACGATGGCTTTTTGACTAATATCAGTACAGACAACCAGGGCTCCCAATTTAGCGGCCACAAATGACAGGATGCCGGTGCCTCCGCCTATTTCCAGCAGAGTGGCATTTGTCAACGGTTGCAGTTCTATGAACCGCAACAACAGCGTTGTGCTGTGGAAAAGACCAGGATGGAAGACGCCAGGGAGGACCAGGATTGACAGGTCCTGATAACGAAATAGGCGCTTCTTTGAGAGGTACCATCGCAAGAGTCGTGGAAGGGGACGAAGAATTCTTTTGAATACTTTATTCATCACTTACTCCATATAAAACCCTTCAATTTCTGGTTGACGATATTTTAACCAGAACTTTTGAAGCACTTTGAGCTCATAGGGGAACAGAAAAAAATTCGTCTTATACCTGATGTTGGAAAGCCAACGCATTACTTGCTTTTGGGTAGAGGTGAGTTTGAAGTCAGAAACCGTCGGGTACCTGGCATTTAACACGGATTCAAAACCCAATATCTTGTCAACCATCGCTTTGGTAAGCCATGGGGTAAGTGGATTTTTCCTCAGATCAAAATGTTGCCACCCGGCATCGAGCCACTCATCCAGGCTTGTGGGAAATCTAAATCCTGTCTTTTTAACCAATTCATACATGTCAGACCCTTCAGTGGGTACCGGGCTGTAGAGGTAGATGATGATTTCAGTGGAGGGATTGATTTCTTTTATTTCTTTGATGAAGGCAATGTCCTCATCAATTTGCTTCATTACCTTTTCAGGAGTTTCTCCGGGAAAGCCCAGCACAAAGGAGTACTCTGGGATAATGTCAAATTTTTTCAGACGGGCAACAAAACGTTTCATTTGTTCTGTGGTCTGTGTTCCGCCCTTATCCATTTTTTTGAGCAAGTCGTCATTGCTGGTCTCGGCACCAAAGAAAATCATGCGGCATC
>JAYWDR010000164.1:0-17042 GCA_043779735.1 Cyclobacteriaceae bacterium
TGGCTTCTAAATCTTTTAACGACTGTTGTAAACAAGTTAGCAAAAATTCATTGCGACCTGCAACCCGATCTTTACCAAACATCGGATCTGCTGCAAGCAACCAATCAATTACTTTGCTCAATGGAATAGATCGAATGAATTTTTTTCCGTCAGCGGGGACGACTTTGGAAAAAATTGAAGAAGAAATCTTTTTTTCCCATGCCATGTAGATGGCTGCTTCGATTGAATTTTTGTCTAATATAAAATTCCAGGCTAGTAAAAGATTGCGCGACTCTTCAACTTTTGGATCCGAAGATTGAATGCCTTTTAACAAGGGAATCAGAGAACGTGCCGGCAAGGAGAGATAATCAAACTGCAGCCTCATCATATCTTCCAGCGAGTGTTTCTTTCCTGAGCCCAGCACTTCATTGATGCGGTCCACCCGAAAGCGATCTGCCCAGCTCCATCCTACGGCATTCCGGTGTTCATAGTCGGCAGGGACTAAGTTCTCATTGGCGGTCGCCCAAAATCCTTTTGGCGGATTGTAAACAGAAGGGAGCGAGGTGATAGGCAAATATCCACTCCACTCATAGGTTCCATCACCAGGCACGGGTACAAGGCCACTCCAGTTTTTTCTGATCGGGGCAATGCCTACGGCTTGCCATCCGATGTTGCCTTGTTTATCTGCCCAGATCATATTTTCTCCTGGGATATGACTGTAGAAGCAGCCTTCCCGGAATTCATCCCAGTTTTTGGCTTGATTTATCCGAAGACTTGCCATGTACGGTGCCCCACCGGGCTCCATCCATGCGCAACGAATGGCATAGGCCACATTATTTTTTGTATTAACGAGTGTGACGGGGCCGTGCCGGGTGAATTTATGTTCAACAACTACGTCCTCTGCGCCTTTTACTTTGATCGTGTCCAGAATTGTTCTGAAGTCTTCCCAGCCACCCTGGTATTTATATTGCTTTTGGTTTTTGGGATTGAGTTCATAGACATACAAATCTTCGCCATCAATGCTAAAAACGGTCAAGCCCCAAGCTCCGTAATCATTGTGTCCTATTGAGATTCCGGGTATTGTCGGTTCTCCTCCGCCTACAACATTCCAGCCTGGGGCATTCAGATGTACCATGTATCGAAGAGAAGGAACTGCAATGGCCCGATGAGGGTCATTCGCCAGCAACGGGAGCCCGCTTTGTGATAGCGACCCGCTGACAATCCAATTGTTGCTTCCAATAGTTTGTCTTTCACTGGCCATGATGGATCGATAATCAATCTCATCAGCCAGCCTTAACGCTTCATACTCTTCCTTGTTTGGATTTGCATGAGCGACAAGATCTTTAGGGTTGAAGCGGTTCGGGTTTCTATACGCGTCATAAAGTTCAGTGATGCTGTCCAACAAAAGTTCCTTCCTAATCTTTGGGTCTAGGTCAATGTTTGGATTGCCGGGCTCAAAAACGGTCACCTGTTTAACTTTTTCAACGCCAAGGGTGGCCAGGGCCCTGCCAAGAGCAATTTCTGCCGGCAAATTACCCAGCAATCCCTGGTGGCGTGATATGACAACTTCTGGTGTCCACCTTCCGGGTTTAATATCCAAGAGTCTGAACTCAAGGGGTAGCAACGCAGGGTTCTTCTCGGTTTCGCTGACATAGGCATTAACTCCATCCGTAAATGCCGCAATAATTTCTTCTCCCCTTGGGTGATAATGGCTGTATTCTTTTCTTAAGTCACCCCTGAACTTAAAAAGCCTGGCGCCTATGTCGCGCTTCAGTTCAGCAGGGCCCAATATTTCAGCAAACGTGCCGGTGGCTTGCCTTCTCCACACTTCAAATTGAAATAGACGATCCTTGGCCGCAGAATACCCTTGTGCGAAGAAAAGATCATGTTCAGAGGTAGCATAAATGTGGTTAATGCCATTTGTGTCCTTTATAATCTCAACTGGTTTTTGAAGACCTTGAATTTTGATATCGTTTGGAGTCTGGCAGGACCAAATCGAGAAACTCAAAAAACAGAGTAGGATTATTCGGATCATGTGTTTTCGGATTTGCATTAAAAATATACTTATCAACCACTACTGGCACCCGGAATGGTGATGAAGGGCTTGATGTAACAGTCGTTATTGCATCAGGAGGCCGCAATCTTGCCCACGGCTTCAATGAGACGGTCCAGGTCCTTCGTAGTGGTGTACACTTGTGGCGACACCCGCACGGCGCTGACATTTTCCCAAACGATGGAGGTAACATGTATTTGGTAGTCACTGATAAGTTTGGAGCCAATGTCCCCGGGGGCAAGCCCATCGATACTAAATGTTCCTATGGCACATGAATATTCAGGCTTTAAGGAGATGTGCAATTTCACCCTGGGATTTTTTGTGACGGCCGTGCACCAATATGTTTTTAGGTAGTGAAGCCGCTCTTGCTTGCGTCTGCTGCCAATCGCATTGTGAAAATCGATCGCCTGGCCAATGGCTTGCTCGGGCGCGAAGGAGCGTGTGCCCAAGGCCTCAAACTTACGGATGTCTCCGCTCTGGGGTTTGTCATTCGGAAACAATGGCCATGTTTTTTCGATCAAATCTTTCTTGACATACATTACGCCGGTACCGAACGGTGCACAGAGCCATTTATGAAGACTTGCTCCGAAATAATCACAATTCAAATCTGAAATCTTGAAATCCAATTGGGCAAATGAATGGGCGGCATCCACGATGGTGAGGAGGCCTCGCTTGCGGGCCTCTGCGCAAAGCTTGGCGGCCGGAAGTATTTGTCCCGTCCAGGTCATTAGATGGGTGATGTGCCAGATTTTCGTTTTTGGTGTTGTGGCATCGATGTAAGCTTTTAATACTACATCATCATTCTCAAAAGGCAGACTGAGATTGATCCAATTTATCTTTACACCTTCACGCATTTCGCGCTGCTTCCAGGCATGGATCATGTTAGGATAATCCTGTTTCGTCATGACAATTTCATCGCCGCGCTTCATATCAATGCCCCAGGTGAAGGTGCCCAGCGCTTCAGTCGTGTTACGGTTGATGGCTATTTCTTCACCAGACGCTCCTGCCAAATCTGCAAGCTTTCTGCGAAGCGGTTCACGGCCCTTGTCAAGGATTTGCCACATGTAGTAAGAAGGCCCTTCGTTGCTCATATGATAGTAGCGGTCTACGGCATCCTGAACCACCTTTGGCTGAGGACTCACTCCGCCGTTATTGAGGTTCAGGAGATTGGGTGTTACCGTGTAGGCCTGAGCCATGCGCGCCCACAATTCTTCGTCAATAGCAGCCTGATCAGGCGACAGCTTGTTGAGCGAAAGCAGCGCATCTGATATATCATCCCCGATGGCTTGAGCTGAAAGAGAAGCCAGAGAGGCAGCCCCGGCAAGGCCGAGCGACTTTTGGAAGAATGATCTGCGAGAGGACATACGACTTTGGGTTAGCGGAAGGAAGGTAAAGAAAATAGTGGGAAACTTTAGCAAAGAAATTATGAACGGATGCCGGCTACTGCTTCTGGCTTTTGATTGCTCCTGGCAAGACGCTTGATTCTTTATGGACTCAAGACTGAAATACTGGAAATTGGCTACTTACCAAATCTGTCAGAATCCACCTTCCCGTAACCAGCATCCAGTTTAATCCTCCATACCCTTCAATTCAATCTCCAGCGCTCTTGTGCTGATGTAGATCTCACTCAAACAAAGTGCGAGGGAGATAAGTAAAATCATGAGACTTAATCCGAAAGAGGCATGTGCGATTACCAGTAGACCCAGAGAAATAAATAGCATGGCCAAGGCACTTAGGAAGAAACTCAGAATACCACCGGCCTGCATTTGTTTGACCAGCGTGAGACGTCGGCGCAAGGTCACGATTTGTTCTTTCACCCTGGCCTGGTCTTGCTTGGAAGAGTCTTTATAGTGGGAATGTAGCTTCCGTATAAGGGAAGCCAGGGAAAGAAAGCGATTGGTGTAGGCCAGCATGAGTAAGGTGATGGCCGGAAATAATAAGGCGGGCGTGTTGATGGAGATTTCCATTGTTTTATTGTTTTAGTTAACCTTTTCCAATTTCCTAAGAGAAGGTGCCTTCCAGGCAGTAATCGCCACTACCAGCAATGTCATCACACCTCCAAGTATAACAGAAGGCACAACTCGCAACAGCCGTGCTGCAACACCGGATTCAAAGGCACCAATTTCATTTGATGATCCGATGAATATATTGTTGACGGCAGACACTCTGCCTTTCATATTTTCGGGAGTAAGGGTTTGGAGTAATGTGCTTCGGATGATTACGCTGATGCAGTCAAATCCACCACTGATGACCAGCAACCACATCGAGAGCCAGAAATTCTCAGAAACTGCAAACAGAATCATACATACACCAAAGCCCGCCACGCTGTATAGCATAATTTTGCCCATGTTTTTTTTGATAGGATAATGGGTCAGGTAAAGGGCAATCAGTAAAGCACCAATGCCAGGGGCCGAGCGTAAGAACCCCAGACCAATTTTACCTACATGGAGGATCTGGTCAGCGAAGATGGGGAGCAGAGCTACGGCTCCTCCGAAAAGGACGGCAAATAAATCGAGAGAAATTGCTGAGAGGATAATTTTGTTCTGAAAAACAAACTTCAGACCCGCCCTGATTTTATCAGCGATACCAGTCTCGTCTGTAACAGGTGGCAGTGCCCGGTCGGCAACAGTGAGTGCCAGTATAAGTCCCAGCAGCATGAGTGTTGCGTCAATTGTGTAAGCCGCCGATATGCTAAAGAAGCCGTAAATCAATCCCCCGATTGGAGGACCACCAATCGAAGCCATCTCCCATAAGGTACTATTCCACGAAACCGCATTTTGAAATAACTCCCGCGGCACCAACTGCGGCATAAAGGCGAATAGGGCAGGTGTGATAAATCCTCTTGCAATGCCACTGGCGAAGATGACCGCATAGATTGGAAAGACTCCGTAGCCTAAAATAAAAGCGCCTGCATCTAAGGTGAAAAAGAGAAGGGCCGTAGAGCAAAGCACAAGGGTCGTGAGCGTAACCACGATGATTCTTTTTCGCTGCACGACGTCTGCCAAATGCCCCGCATATAAGGACACCACGATGGACGGAACTGCCTCGGCCAAACCAATCAGGCCAAGTGAAAGCGGGTCTTTGGTGATCTCATAGACTTGCCACCCCACAACTACAGCCTGTATTTGAATGGCCAGGGTGACGCAAAAGCGGGCACTGATAAATAGCCGAAAATCGCGAATTCCGAGAACTGCGTACGGGTTACTCATGGATGCAGTTTATTCTGCGCTACACTAAAATTTTCTCAATGGCCTGAACGGCGATCTTTCTTCTTTCTTCTTTCAGCCCAGAGATTTCAATTGTTGGAATTTTTGATTCAATGGCCTCCCGCTTGTAGATATTCCAAAAGTGCTCCCGTTTGTCGGGGTGCTCCCGCTGCGGATCCTCTTGCCAGGGTATGTCAATGTTGGTGAGTAATAATAAATCATAATGACGCGTTGCCATCACACGCAAAATCTCCGGGTCACACTCACCATATTTTTGTTCACTCCACACTTTTAGAACTACCAAGTTGGTGTCACAGATCAGCACCCGGTTGGCGTTCTGCATCCACTCATCTTCCATGCGAATTTGCCCGTGGGCAATTTTAGCCAAATCTGTTTTGTCGTATGGTCGTATCAGTTTGTTTAGAAAGGCGCGGGCATACTCCGGTACCCATTCCGTTTTAAAATGTGAAGCGAGGTATTGTGACAGGTCAGTTTTCCCTGTGCATTCCGGCCCGATGATGACTACTTTTAGTGATGAAGTAGAAGTAATGTTAGTCGCCAGCATGCTTATTTGAATTTGCAAGATACCAGAAATAGTGTCAATTCGACCACGCACAGGGGTATGCAGACGAAATCCATTTTAATAAGCGATCACGTCTCCTTATCTTTCAGGTTGAATAAATCCAGTGAAACGCAGGAAAGCAATACAGACAATTGGGTGGGGCCTGACAGGAAGTGCCATCATGCCTTCACTGATCGCGGCTTGCAGCGGAAAGGATCCTGGGCCTGAGATAGTCTATAGCGGCAATGTGGCCGTCATTGGTGCCGGGGCTGCTGGATTATACTTGGCGGATATACTTCATTCAAAAGGTATAAAGGTTGTAATTTATGAGGCTCGGGAACAGATAGGGGGACGTGTGCGCTCACTACGTAATCAAACCGTAGAGCAATACCCCAATGCACCACAGATGAGTTCAGATTTTCCGATTGAGTTAGGCGCACAAACGATTATAGGTACAGATTCAATATTTGGAAAAATATTTCGAGTCTATAATTTGCCGACCACTGAGTTTCCAACGTCGACAAACGGCTACGTGTTAGGCAATCAAGTCAACTCCGAGTCAGCCCTGGTCAGCGACCCCGACTTTGTGGCAGCCAAGAACTTTACGGCTAACCTTGGCGCCTATTCGGGAAATGCAGGTACAGTGCAACAGGCAGTTTCGGCTGCAGGCATTAATGCGAGAGCTTTTGGAATGCTCAATGGGCAAATTGGCAATGCGTATGGAAGCAACAATGACAAGATCGGTATTGGTGCGCTTGCTGAAGGAGAAATACTCAATCCAACAAATAGAAGTGTTTTGGGACTTACCTCCAACCCGATGCAAGATGCTTTGATATCACGATTTAGCGCAGCACAGTCCTTAGTGAAGTTGAACACCCCTATCACGATGATCGATTATGGCAGCGATCTCATCACCCTTACAGCAAAGGATGGCACCGCCTTCACAGCCAACAAAGTGATAGTTACGGTACCTGTCAGCATATTGAAAAATGGGGGGTTGGCATTCAGTCCGGGTTTGCCTCCAAGTTTCACCGGTTCTTTGTCAAAGATTGAAATGGGTGCCTCCATCAGAGCCATATTGGAATTCAAAAAGAATTTTTGGGGAAACACGTTCGGATTTATTCTTGGTTCCAGTAATGTACCCGAATACTTTAGCGTAGGTCTAAATAGAGGCCAATTTAACCGGACACTCTCTGTTACTGTGAATGGCGACAAGGCAGTTCAGTATTCGGCTTTGGGAGAAGGAATAATTGATGCCATTCTTGCAGACATTGATATATTGTACTCCGGTCAGGGTACCCAATTTATCCGTAAGGACATTGTATTGGGCAAAAACATATTTATCATACAGGACTGGACAAAAATGGACTTTATCCGTGGCGGGTATTCCTATCCATTGGCCGGGGCAACAAATGCGGATCGAAAAGCCATCGGTCAGACGATAGCAAACAAGGTATTCTTTGCAGGTGAGGCCACGGATATCACCGGGCAGGCCGGAATGGTGAACGGTGCCCTTGAATCAGCCGAACGTGCCGCAAAAGAAGTGGTCGAGGTTATCAAAGGTGGATTGTAGTTTCTATCCCCCTGTTGGAAAGCTCAACGGACAAAGTCTTAGCGCCCTGAAAATGAATCCCGTCCATGTTCAGCTTCCGTGCGGCCTCCACGTTTTTTAGACTATCGTCAATGAAGATTGCTTTTTCCGCAATAATGGAATATCGTAGAAGCAGGATTTCGTAGATCTCTGGAAAGGGTTTTCTGGTTTTCTCAACACCACTCACGACAATGCCCTCAAACCAACTTAGGAATTCAAAGCTTTCTAAGGCCCACGGAAATGTTTCAGCTGACCAGTTGGTGAGTGCATAAAGTCGGTACTGCTTGGATTCTTTGAGTGACTTCAAAATCTCAACTGTTTCATGAATGGGCCCCCGGATGGTTTCCTTCCATCGACTGAACCAGGCAAGAATAGCTATTTCGTGGCCTGGGAATTTTAGAATTAACTCGTGAGTGGCTTCTTCAAAGGTTCGTCCAGCATCTTGCAGCTCATTCCATTCCGGGGTGCAAACATTTTCCAGAAACCAGCTGACCTCCGCGTCTGTCTTGAATATTTTCTGATAAAGAAAGCGTGGATTCCAGTCTATGAGCACCCCTCCCAGATCGAAGATGATCGTGTCAATCATGCAAGGCCTTTATCGTATCGCCTAATTTTTTCCAAATGCCCAGCGAAGAAAATGCGGTACGGCCTGAGACCAGGTTTCCTGGTTGTGTTTGCCATCCTTTATTTCAAGGTATTGGATGTCGTGAAATGGTCGGTAGCCCTTGCGGGTGAGCTCGGTGATCATATCCATAGTATCGTCAATGGAGTCAATGACACCATTTTTATTCCTGTCACTAAACTCATCGAGTGTGCCTGTCTGGAACCAAAACTTCATGCCGGGTTTGAATTTTCCTCTGCGCACTTGTAAATGCATGAGCCTGTCGCGGTAGTCGGAATAGAAAAAGCTTCCTGAGTCCCTCTTCCGCCACCAAAATGATCCGCTAAAGACGCCCACTTTCCCAAACACTTCAGGATGATTCCAAACAATATCGATGGCGGAAAGTCCTCCCAGTGAGTAGCCGGCCATCGCACGCTCAGCCACTACCGGGCTGATGGGATATTTATACGTCACATAAGGGACAAGTTCAGTAACGATAAAATCGGAATAAGCCTTGGCCAGCTTGCCACGGCCAAAATAGTCAGGGCGATATCCCAGGCCGTATTCCTGCATACGGTCAGCAGCGGTTACACCCACCACAATGATTTCAGGTATGGCTTTGTCAACCACCAGTTTTTCTATAGCCGTTCTTATTTTAACCGTTTCACTGTCCTGTCCGTCATTAAGAATCAGCAATGGGTACTTCCTGCCATTCGCTATTTCAGGAGGTGTCATAATCTCGACTTCTACATTGCGGTGCAGCAATTTAGTGTAGATGTCTTTCAGCTTCTCGGAGCGGTAGGCATATCCGGGTTCTGGGGCTACAGGCGGTTCTTCTTCTTTTTTCAGCTCTCCCATCATCAACGTTTGCAAAAATAGAACAACAGGAGCTAACTTACCTGATAGATTTGCTATTCGTCTAGTTTCTGAATCCCAGCGCCCATGTACGAACATTACCATCGATGGTACTCCCCCAGCCTTAGCCGCGACATGGAGGTGCTAAGTTTTGGCACACGCGGATACCCGGTTGTCTTATTTCCGACTTCTATGGGAAGGTTTACGGAAAACAAAGACTTCAAGCTTATTGACAGCGTGGTATGGTTCATTGAGGAGGGGCTCGTGAAGATTTATTGCCCCGATGGCATCGATTCTTCAAGCTGGTACAACAAAGGCATTCACCCATCGCAGCGAGTGACAAACCATATCTGGTATGACCAGTTTTTGCTTACTGAGTTGGTACCCCTGATGCAACGCGAGACAGGGGTAAGCAGGGTAGCGACAGCAGGTTGCAGTTTTGGCGGTTACCATGCAACAAATTTTGCGTTTAAGCACCCCGAAGTGACTAAGTATGTATTTAATATGGGGGCAGCCTTTGACATCAAAGACCAACTTGATGGCTATTATGACGAAAACGTTTATTTCAACAACCCCCTTGATTTCATAGCGAATTCCCAGAATCCATTTTTCGACGACATGTTTGTGGTGTTGGGCACGGGCACGAATGATATGTGCTGGGAGGCCAACGAGAGAATGGCCAATGTATTGCGGAACAAAGGGATCAATCACTGGCTCGATGTCCGGCAAA
This sequence comes from Cyclobacteriaceae bacterium, assembly GCA_043779735.1. Lineage (GTDB taxonomy): Bacteria > Bacteroidota > Bacteroidia > Cytophagales > Cyclobacteriaceae > ELB16-189. The sequence goes on from JAYWDR010000164.1 coordinate 9,578, forward strand.
ACGCTGCTCATGATTGGCCTGTGTGGCGTGAAATGTTCCCGCATTATTTGTCACTAATCAAGTAGTTGCAAGAAGAGGTCAGTTCCACTTTGTCTAGTTTAAGGTGAAGATGTTATTTCAAATCCTTTCAATCCTATTGGTAATGCTACCACATGGACTGTTAAGTTTTTCACCCGTCAGCAAGAGCGAGGCGATTGAGATAGGGGGTATCAAACAGTGGGTGAGCATGAAGGGTAGCGACGACCACAATCCGATTTTACTTTTTCTTCATGGTGGACCGGGGAACTCCGCCATGCGTTACGCGGATAAGTTTACAAGCGAGCTGCAGAAACATTTTCTAGTGGTACAATGGGATCAACGTGAAAGCGGTAAGACAGTGGAGTTGAGCCCTTCAACTCAGCCTTTGACAGTGTCATTGATGGAAGATGATGCGGTGGAGGTTGTTAATTACTTGCGCTCCAGATTTTCTCAAGACAAGATCTATCTGATGGGTCACTCCTGGGGTGCATTCCTGGGCTTACGTGTGGCCTCCAGCCATCCTCAACTCCTGAAAGCCTATTTTGCCATTAGTCCGATGGTAAACCAGCTGGAAAGTGAGAGGATTTCATTGGAGTGGATGAAACAGAACGCTGAACATGATGACAACCAGGAAGCATTGAACGAATTGTCGAGGATCCAAATACCTTTTCAAAACGGCGAGCAGTTGTACTACCATCGTCGATGGCTGGCCAAGGGGATGGGGACTTCGGCGCCGGCCAAGCGCTATGTGGTGACCTGGGCCAGAAAATGGCTGGCCCTGTTTAATGAGGCTTCACAGGCGAATTTCCTTTTGATAGCCCCTGAAATCAAATGCCCCATTTACTTCTTTGTGGGCAGCAGGGACTACCTGACCCACTTCAAAGTCACTGAAGAGTACTATAAAATGTTAAAAGCGGAAAAAAAGGACTTATTTTGGTTTACTAATTCAGCACATACCCTTAACCTTACTGAGCCGGAGAAACTTCAGGAAATTGTTATCTCTCTTTTGTTGCAAAATAATTAATACCAAAAGCACATGAAAAAAATTGGAATCTTACACGGCCTGGAACGCTCGTTTCCTGAGGCATTTGTAGAGAGGGTCAATAAAATGGGCTTTAAGAATATAGTAGCAGAGCCAGTCATGATTGATAAGGTACAACAGGGCGATCCCACCGGTTATGATGTGATCATTGATCGTATTTCACAGGATGTGCCATTCTTTCGGGCTTATTTAAAAAATGCTGCCAGTACCGGCACGGCAGTCCTCAATAATCCTTTTTGGTGGAGTGCTGACGAAAAATTTTTCAATAACGCTCTGGCATTAAAGATTGGTGTGCCGGTACCAAAGACTGTGCTCCTTCCTTCTTATGAAAAGCCAACGGATACCCAGGATGGCTCTTTCAGCAATCTCAAATTTCCACTAGGCTGGGATCATATTTTTGAACACATTGGTTGGCCTGCGTATATGAAGCCTCACTCAGGTGGAGGCTGGAAAAGCGTTTATAAGCTTAGGGGGCCAGATGAATTCTTTGAAGCGTACCGACAGACTGGACAATTGGTTATGATGCTGCAAGAGGAAATTATTTTTGATGATTACTTCCGATGTTACTGCCTTGGCCGCAAATATATTCGGATCATGCAATACGAGCCGCGCAATCCGCATCACCTTCGTTATGTAGTGGAAAAAGGTCCAGCTTCGGAAAAGCTGCTTAAGAAAGTACACGATTATGTCTTGTCACTAAACAACTCATTAGGATATGATTTTAATACGGTGGAAATGGCTGTTCGTAATGGCATTCCGTATGCCATTGACTTCTGCAACCCGGCGCCTGATGCGGATGTAGGCTCTGTGGGTCAGGATAATTTTGAATGGGTGGTCGAACATGCTGCAAAAATGGCTGTCGAACGTGCTCTATCTCACAAAGAAAGACGAGACAATCTTACGTGGGGTACCTATGTATCAGATGGCGTAGCGTCCTTCCTGAAAACAGGAGATTCAAAACCAAAGACCCCGGCAGTGGTGAAGGAAGAAAAAGCAGGAGTGTCTAAATTGAAGAAGAAATAAAGCCCTACGTCAAATAGGAGTAATCTAGGAGGTGAGTCTATGGAAAAATTCACATTAGGTGTAGAAGAAGAGTACATGGTTATTGATCCCGTTTCGCGGGAATTGAAATCACACCAACACCAAATTGTAGACATTGCCTCTGAGGCAAAGAACGACAATGTGAAGGCCGAAATGCACCAGGCGGTCGTGGAGGTGGGCACAGGCATTTGCCAAAATGTGCAAGAGGCTTATGAGGATATCCGACGACTGCGCAAGACTGTTTCAAATATTGCCAATAGTCTCGGATTGAAAATTGGTGCGGCCGGCACACACCCGTTCTCACATTGGAGTACACAACTCATCACGCCTAATCCTCGCTATGACGAAATTGTGAATGAAATGCAGGAGGCGGCGCGCTCCAACCTTATTTTTGGTTTACATGTGCATGTGGGAATTGCCGATAAGAATATGGCTATTCATATTATGAATACGGTGCGGTATTTTCTTCCCCATATTTATGCCCTTTCCGCTAATTCACCTTTTTGGGAAGGCCGCAACACCGGATTCAAATCATTTCGTACGAAGGTATTTGATAAATTTCCACGCACCGGGTTGCCCGATTATTTCAACGACTGGGATGATTTTAAGAACTACGTCAATTTGCTGATTCGTACTAAATGCATTGACAACGCAAAAAAAATCTGGTGGGACGTACGTGTGCATCCGTTTTACGACACTATTGAATTCCGTATTTGTGATGTGCCTCTTCGAATAGATGAAACGATAGCCATCACTGCGGTGCTGCAGGCTCTGGTAGTTAAATTGTACAAACTGCGATTACAGAATATGAGTTTCATTGTTTACAACCGTGCGCTGATCAGTGAAAACAAATGGCGCGCCTCGCGCTACGGCATCAGCGGCAAACTCATCGACTTTGGTAAACAGGAGGAGATCGATACGCGTCTATTGATACTCGAGCTCCTGGAATTTATTGATGATGTAGTCGACGAACTTGGCAGCCGTAAGGCGATTAATTCTGTCCACAAGATTTTGGAAGAAGGCACAGGCGCAGATCGCCAGCTGGCCGTATTTGAGAAGACCAGTAGTCTGCTGAAAGTTGTTGACTATATTACAGAACAGACATTGGTTGGAGTATAACGGATTTGACACAAAGACAAGAGTTCCATGAGAATTGCAATATTAGATCTGTATGATGGAGAGATTAATGAAGGCATGCGGTGCATTCGCCAACTGGTAGAGCATTTTAAGCGTGACTATCAGGCTGACCTCGTCTATGAAATTTTTGACGTTCGCCTCAAAAAGGAAATAGCCGACTTGAGTTTTGATGTGTTTATTTCTTCCGGTGGACCCGGCAGTCCATTGACCAGCGAAGGATCGGACTGGGAGCAAAACTATTTTGGTTTAATGGATGGTATTCGTCGTCACAATTCTGCTAATCCATTTGATAGGAAACATGTCTTTTTGATCTGCCACTCTTTGCAAATTTTCTGTCGCCACTACGGCTATGCCATGGTGAAAAAGCGAGGAAGTACAGCTTTTGGTGTTATGACGATCCATAAAACTAAGGAAGCGAAAAATGAACCACTGATGAAAAACCTGGCCGACCCCTTTTATGCGGTAGATTCTCGCGACTATCAGATTGTATCTCCACGCGAAGAAAAGATATGGTCCGGTGGAGGGCAGATTGTTTGCATTGAGAAAAGTCGGCCGCATGTTGATCTGGAAAGGGCGGTTATGGGCATTCGATTTGATGAGGCATTTTTTGGCACACAATTTCATCCCGAAGCCGACTCGGATGGTATGTATCATTACCTTATGTTAGAAGAAAAGAAAAAGGTAGTAATTGAGAAGCATGGTGAAAAAAAATATTACCAGATGTTGCAGTATCTCAACGAACCGGACAAGATTAAATTGACCTACAAGACTATCATTCCTGGCTTCTTGAAGAACGCCCTCCAATCTAAAATGAGCTCTGAATCGTCATGATAGCAGAAGTCCGGTCTGCCTACAACAAAATGTTTTCTGAAAGTAAGTACAAGTCTTTCCTGGACGATCTTGACGGCTTGTACCACCATCCGATTACGTTTCGTGTGGCAGAAACGCCGGTATTTGTGGGCCGGGACTTCAAAAATAAGTTGATAAAGGCCTCTGACGAAATTATTGATTTTTTGATTCGGGATGATGTAAAGCGGTTGACGGAGGCTGCTATTCCACCCGCGTTAAATGTGCCGAACGAAACAAAGCATACGCTTTTTCTGGCCCTTGATTTTGCCGTTGTGAGTGACGCAGAGGTGTTGGAGCCCCGCTTGATCGAGATGCAGGGATTCCCATCAATTTTCGGATGGCAGGATGTCGTTTCACAGAAATATCGCGAACATTTTGAGATTCCCCCGGATTGGAAAAACCATTTCGGTCTATCGTCAGCAGACTATCGTAACAAACTGAAGCAAGTTTTATTGAACGGCCATGACCCTGAACATGTTGTTTTGCTTGAGATAGATCCGCTCAAACAAAACACAGCCATTGATTTTTTGGCGACGCGAGAGATTACCGGGATAGAACCAGTACACATTGGAGACATTGAACGTGAGGGGAGGAGCCTTTTCTACAGAAGAAATGGCAGACGAATTGAAATCAGACGCATCTATAATCGTGTCATTTTTGATGAATTGGCTCAACGTTCAGATCTTCATCTTGACTTCAACCTCACCGAGGATGTGGATGTGGAGTGGGCCGGTCACCCCAACTGGTTTTTTCGGATAAGCAAGTATACCATGCCTTTAATCAAAACACGGTATATTCCTGAGTGCAAATTCCTTTCAGAGTATGATGAACCGCCCAAGGATCTTGAGAATTATGTACTCAAGCCGCTTTTCTCTTTTTCCGGCAGCGGCGTAATTTTCCACGTGACGCCCGATGATCTGAAAGCTGTTCCCGAAGCCCGTAGACATGAGTATATGCTGCAACGAAAAGTCCAATATCAGCCTGTCGTGCAGGCGCCGGATGGCATGGTGAAAGTGGAAATTCGATTATTGTTTCTATGGGAAGAGGGGCAACTGCGACCGCAACTAGTCACTAACCTGGCACGGCTCAGTCGAGGGGAAATGATCGGCGTAAAATACAACAAAAATAAGACCTGGGTAGGTGGCTCCGTATGCTTCTTTGAAGAATAGTGCGTTATAGCCCGAATCGCCAAGAAACTCCTTTTAATGATCATGGGCACCTCTAAAAACTCCTTGTACCCTTCTCTTCCGGAGAGGGTGACGGGTTGAGGCCATAAATGACAAGGTTTTTAGAGATGCCCTCATGTTTTAGAAGGTGATACGTACTTTTGTGCATGCAGTCTTCCCTTCCTCAATCTTTGTTTCGCCTCACACGCTTCTGGAATTTGTTGATAATCGGGTTGGCACAGTATTGCACGGCGGGATTTCTTATTTTACCAGAGAAGATTTATGATATCCGGCTGTTCTTGTTGGCCATCTCTACTATTTTCGTTGCTGCTGCCGGTTATGTCATCAACGATTACTATGATGTGAAGATCGATTTGATTAACAAGCCGGAGCGGGTGATCATTGGAAAAAGTATCCCCCGGCGGTATGCACTGCTTTTTCACACTGTGCTTTCTGTTATAGGCATTGCTGTCGGTTTTTTGGTCCATTGGAAAATCGGAGTTCTTAATTTCTTTTCCGCTTTCCTTTTATGGCTCTATTCGAACGCGCTCAAAAGAAGGCCTTTCATTGGCAATTTTGCAGTGGCCCTGCTTACCGGGTTGTCTATCTTAATTGTCAACGTATTGTATCCCCCGCTATTGATTTTTACTGGCATTTACTCACTCTTTGCTTTTTTTATTACGCTGGTGCGTGAGATCATTAAGGATATTGAAGACCTAAAAGGTGATGAAACGTTTGGGTGTAAGACCCTTCCCATCGTATGGGGTATCCGGAAGACCAAGCTGTTCACTTATTTTCTATTGTTACTTTTTGCTATCCTGGCATTGGGTTTGCACTGGTGGATAGCGCCGCTGCCAATGAATTTTTTTGCATGGTTCCTTTTTCTGCCAATGATGGTACTGCTGGGTTGGCTCATACGGGCCGACACACGAAGAGATTTTTACCAGCTTAGTCAGTTTTGCAAAGTCATTATGCTGGCGGGTATCCTAAGTATGGCCTTCCTTTAAATTTGTTTCCTTTGGACAAGAAAAAAAGATTCAGACTCGCCATTTTCGCTTCTGGCAATGGCACAAACGCAGAGGCTATTATGCGGCATTTTCAGAATGATCCCTGGATCGAGATCTCCTTGCTGCTGAGCAATAATCCAAACGCCTATGCCTTGGATCGGGCACGCCGTTTAAATGTCCCCACTAGGGTATTCAGCAAAGCCCAATTGCTGAATGACCTTGACGTTAAGAAATGGCTCGTTGAAGCAAATGTCACCCATGTGATTCTGGCAGGCTTTCTTTGGCTCATCCCTCAAAATCTCTTACTGCAATATCCAGGCAAAATCATCAACATACACCCAGCTCTATTGCCCAAGTTTGGCGGCAAGGGCATGTATGGCAGCAAAGTGCACGAGGCGGTGAAGGCATCCGGAGATACACTGACTGGCATCACGATCCACGTGGTCAATGAAAATTTTGATGAAGGAAAAATTTTGTTTCAGGCAGCATGTGTGGTTCATCCCTCAGACACCGTTGACACGATTGCCTCCAAGGTGCACATGCTTGAGCATGCGCACTATCCGATCGTAATTGAAGATTATTTATTATTAACTGCCTGATCGTATGATATGGATAGGAACTGAAAATGTTTTCATCTTATTTTTCTAAAGATTCACGCTTGGTCCAGAACTCATCAATCGGATCCCCCTTGCTGCTGAGTCCCTTGTGATGCCAGTCGCCTTGTTCGAACGTAAAATCAAACCCCAGTTTCATTCCCACCCGGCTATTGTGTCGGGAAAAAACATCGATGTTTTCACTGTACTTGCCGCTTTCGGTGGTGTAATTGCCTCCGCCAGTGCCAAAGAATTCTTTGGTATCAGTATTGTAGGCAATCCACTGGAAGCGTGTTCCTGAAAGAATTTTCATTGTCTTGCGCGCACCAGGTGTTATTTTTTGAATTCCCTGAGCTGTCGTGCGTGCCGTGATGATCCAGGCGCCTGCCAGCAGACCAGGTTTGCCATCATCGATGCGGGTAAAAACTTCTGTTTTGTCATTCGTCTTAAATGAAAGCGTTCCTACTTTGATAGACAGGAGTGATTTCAGTTCCGTTCCGATCCACCCTGGCTTCATCGTGTTGAATTCGTGAAGTTCTATGAACTGGTCTTTTTCTGTGCGCCAGGTACCGCCGCAGGTTCCCAGATACACGTTGTTGGTTTTATTTATCA
>JAYWDR010000165.1:0-2205 GCA_043779735.1 Cyclobacteriaceae bacterium
AAGAAAAATGAATTGCAAGGTCAGGCGGAAAAACTGAAAGAGATGGATAAAATTAAATCCAGATTCTTTGCCAACATCTCACATGAATTCAGAACTCCACTTACACTGATTCTTGGTCTTGTCAATAAACAAATTACCAGGCCGAACAGCCCGCCTGATCCAAACGATAGTGATACCATTAAACGAAATAGTCTGCGGTTGCTACAATTGATCAATCAGTTACTCGATCTATCCAAAATTGAGTCAAGTGAGATGAAAATGGAGGCATCCAAAAATGACATAGTGAAGTTTATCGAAAACTTATCTTCACAATTTGAGTCTTTGGCATTAGTAAACAAAATCACAATCACCTTTAATGGTCAGGATATAGACGCTCAACAATCTCATCAGTCCATTGAACTATTTTTTGACAGAGAGAAGCTTCAAAAGATAGTAACCAATTTATTATCCAATGCGGTAAAATTCACGCCCCCAAAAGGAAAGATAGCGGTGGAAGTGAAGGAAGAAAAGAATAGTGGAGAGGAAGCGCGGGGCATGGTAAGCATCAAAGTCAGCAATACCGGTGATGGAATTCCAGAAGACAAGCTCGCCTATGTGTTTGATCGGTTTTTTCAGGTGGATAGCGCCAGTAATAGGCGATATGAAGGAACCGGAATCGGGCTGGCATTGGTAAAAGAATTGGTTCAACTACATCATGGAAAAGTATCTGTTGAAAGTAACTTGGGTGTAACCAGATTTACTGTCAAACTACCTTTAGATGAAGGTTACCTGAAAGAAGATGAGAAAGTTGCTTCCATTCCGGTAGATTTTATATCCGAAGAAAAAATGGAAACGATGGTACACGATATCAGCACGCATTCAATGGTCGAAGGCGGTAGTGTCATAACATCGGTATCAGAGGCAGTTGACCAACTTGAGATTCTGATTGTAGAGGATAATCACGACTTACGTTCCTTTCTCGGTAACATCCTTCAACACGATTATAAAGTAATTGAAGCTGTGGATGGTATTGATGGAGTAGAGAAAGCTGAAGCAACAATTCCAGATTTGATCATTAGTGATGTAATGATGCCCAGGATGGATGGTTTTGAACTGTGCAAGAAGTTAAAGGCGAATGAAAAGACAAACCATATTCCGCTGATTCTATTAACTGCAAAAGCATCAAGAGAGCATAAACTGGAGGGATTGGAAACAGGTGCTGATGATTATTTAGTGAAACCCTTTGATGAAGCAGAACTTCTGATAAGGATAAAAAATCTGATTGCCATTCGTCAAAAGCTACAGAGAAAATACCAAGGAGAATCGTGGCAAAAGCCCAAAGAAGTAACGGTTATATCGGTTCATCAAAAATTTATTGAGACGTTGAAAAGAGTTATTGAAGAAAATATTGACAACGAACTATTTGGCGTTGAAGGCCTTGGTAAGGCAATGGCAATGAGCCGTTCGCAGATTCACCGGAAACTGAAAGCCCTGACCGACATGTCCGCTACTACTTTCATTCGCAACTACAGACTTCACCGGGCAGCCGACCTGTTAAAGCAAGGCGCAGGCAACGTAACCGAAATAGCCTACCAGGTAGGTTTTAATAGTCAAACGTATTTCAGTTCTTCTTTCCAGGAATTGTTCGGGTGTTCGCCAACAGAATACAAACACCAAACGATGTCAACAAATAATAATAAAAATAATTCTTAAATCTCCGGCTTAATTGGTTAGACTTTATTTAGTCCGTTTCAAACGTTGTTGGTGTTTAAAGATTAGTTGGGGCGGGTGGCTTTGGCTCTTTGCTTTGGTGGTGCGTTGGAATGTGGGGCAATGGCAAGTGCCAAAAGCGAGGGCGAGAATCTCCCGGTTGCCGTGCGGTGGAGAATTTGTTAACGGGTCTTGGTTCGCCAGCCGAGTCCAGTCTCCGGACAGAAGGGCATTGTTGCTAACGTTTGTGTTTCTGCAGTGGTGGGCTTTTGAAAAATAATTTGTCCCGCGTGACCAAACGTTGAACGAAGATAAAAACTTACAGCTTGTGCTCTGAGAGACCAAATTACTTGTTTAGCCATTCGTTAATTTCATTGTTAGAATGCTCATCTGTCAAAAATTGTCCGCTATGGATCTGCTGTCTTGCCTCACTAATGGCCTTTCTTTGGTCGTCATTAAGCTTGTACATTTCAATATCCTCCGTCTCCAACTCAAGCAATCTGTAAGCTTCTCCGA
>JAYWDR010000166.1:0-2202 GCA_043779735.1 Cyclobacteriaceae bacterium
CTGTGCTGAATGCTGCATGAGCATACTTTGCGTACGGGTCCTTTCCAAGGATGCTTCAATCTTGGCTTCCCTTGCCTGTGCTTCCGCTTTTTGCAAATCAAGAAATCGGGTATAGGTCTGTTCGAATACCTGGGCAAATCTTTCCAACAACTGAATTACTTCCGGAGGGCGCGGTTGGGCGGTGGAAAACGTAAGAAATCCTTTGGAAAAAAGGGCTACGTTGATCATCCGGCGCCCTGACCCGTCATCACCAATAACAGCAAGACCCGATGTACGGCTTAAACTTTCCCGGTAGGAGAGATAATTCTGCAATTCTTTTCCCATAAGGTCAATGACCAGGGATTTTCGCTGTTCCTTCCAGGCCACATACATTTTGTGCATGACCGTGGGCTCATCGATGGACCCGGTCACGGTGCGGTTCATCTGCTTGCCGTCTATTGTTATCCAGAACTCAATCGAACCTGCCTCTTCGTTGATAATACCGATGGTAATCTGGTCGGGCGTTTCGCCCAATCCCCTGAACTGCTGAAACAGAAGGTGGGCTGTTTCTGAGAGTTCATTACTCTTCTGCATGGCCATCGTCCTGGCGCGAACTCTTTCCAAGGCCAGTTCTATTTGTGCTTCCCTGGCCTGGGCTTCCGCGAGCGTAACATCCACATACCTTCGATAGGCAAAGTCAAATACATTCCGGAAACGCTTCAACACATTTCGCTTCTCCTCCGAAATGGAACTGTACGTAGAAATTCCAATGGCCGCCATGCCGATGGAATAGAAATAGTAGTAGAGCGCCTTGACTGTATCCACTTTCGGATCGTCCGGCTCTCCTTTTTCTTTCCTGAACTTCTTCCAGTCCTTTAAATCTCTTCCGGTAAATATTGTTTCTGAAAAAGCATCCTTTGAACTCCTGACCTGCTTAACCTGTTTTTCAATAACCGGATGGCCGTCATAAAAATGGTGAGTAACGGTCCGGCCGGCAGCAGGGGAAAAATCATAATTTAGAAAAGAACCCTGCTCATCATCCAGGATGTTGATCATGGCATTCCTGAGTTCCTGGAACCCCAATGCCTGAAGCTCGGTAAACATCCCTTCGCAAATGTCCAACAAGTCTTCTGGCTTCCGCATGACAATGGCCTGTGCCCTGACCCGCTCCAGGGAAGTTTCGATTTCCAGTTCGTGGTTTTTCTGTTCCAGTTCCACCGTCCGTCTCTTTACCGCATCGCGCAGTTGGAGGTTCTCCATGGAAATTTTTTCTATGGCAATGTTCTCACCCTCTTGTGCGCGGATGTCCGGAAAAGAAGAATGTTGATGGGTGATCTTCCAGCCTGTTCTTTTCTTCTGCATGATGGTGGACACCCGGTACTTGGAATGAAAAGCCCATTCACCTTCAATCAGCACATACAGGTCTCCAAGTTCGGTGACGAGAATGTTTGCGGGATTCGGCTCAAGTTTGATTACCCGGTTGCGCATGTCCGCTTTTCCGGCCACCTGGTCGATGGTGTCGCGCAGGAATTTTACGGCTCCTTTTTTATTGAAGAAGACTTCACCTTCTGCACTGCCTATTTGAGTATAATCATCGTCCAGCAGCGCCGACACAGCTTTCACATTGCCTTTCATGTAGCCGTCCCAATAGGCGTTGTATACTTCGAGAATCTCTTTTTCCGATTTCTTGGTAATCTTCATTTCTTGTTCCTTATTTGAAGCACTTTTGACGAGGCCTTCCATTGAGTCGTCATCACGGGAGACCATAGGGCGGACGTTGTCAAATATACCTAACTGAGGGATACCGTGCCATGGGGTAAAAGGAATGCATTTCCCGCAGATTTTCGCGGATTTAAATGCACGCAGATGTCCGCAGATTAATGAGAATTGAATTAACGAAAATCTGCGTGCATTCGATCTGCGGGAATCTGTGGGAAAATTTTTGAGGCTGAGTGTCCCGGGCGCACTTGTCTTGATCGTGATCTCTCAATCACCATTTCGTAGTAGGCCCGGATCATCTTGTAACCACGGATTTTAATCCGCGGTAAAATGCACCGACAAGGAAGGGAGTGCCGTAGGCACGGTACATATCTAGCAACTCTTGAACCGCTACTTTTTATATGTCCCGAACCTACGGCTCTCCTGGTTGTTAGTCCTTTTTAGTCAACTGACTGAAGTCCGCTGTTACAATATTGACCGAGGCTACGCCTCTCAATCTACTAC
>JAYWDR010000167.1:0-6557 GCA_043779735.1 Cyclobacteriaceae bacterium
TCATCTAAAGTGGGGATAGGGTTTAGTATTGATGCGATTGGTTTTTCTTTCGGACAAAATAAGAACGGAACATATATCAATGGTTTGCAAAGCATACCAGTTTCTGGTAAACCCACTAGCTTCAACGGGCTGGGGATTGGCGATAATGATCACGGAAGTTTGAATTCAGAATTTTATGCCCGGTATTTTTTCAAAGACTTGTGGGCGGTAAAGATTGGATTTCAATACCTATTTACAGAATACGATACGAATACAAACGTGCAGCAATTTCCTGGACCTAACGATCGCTTTCGTAATAAATCCTCCATGTTCAGCGTAGGGCTTACCAGGCAATTCAAATAACTCTGCAAGAATTGGCTCAGTAAAACGCAAGAGAAAAAATCAGTACAAAACCACCTACAGTATCACCGTGTGTAGCGGCTGATCAGGTGATCTGTCAACACCGAGTAAACCCAAAGCCCCAATGAAGTTCACCCCCTCATTGGGGCTTTCTATTTGGGGCTTTACGTCTACTCGGCTTATTTGTTGTGGCTCGTAGGCTTATCAGAATTTGCTATTAGGGGCCTTTTAGTCGTCAAAAAATATGGCGAAATTCATTTCCGACGAGTTCAATTATAAAAAATATATGGAGTACATCAGGGCCAAAAAATCTCTCTTGATCTCAAGAAACGACAAATTGTTTCAAATTGACTTTTAATTCTGTCAAGAAATTTTTGGATAGTCTTTTTGGTAGTCATCATCACTTGAATTAAGGTCTAATTTAATAATATTTCTACAATTTCCTCGAACAGCAAATGGGCCACAGTCGAGTCACCCAAGGGAGTTTCACCCTTAGGTTCTCACAGAACCGTACGTGAAAGTCTCCCTTGATACAGCCTGCCCCGCCTACTTGCGGGGGCTCTTCCTGCTTAATCACAAATGTATTTCTACATTACGGATATACCAACTTCCAGTGTGCGAATAGATTCGGCCTTTCTTCATACTTCTTCTTTAGCCACTGTAGCACTGGCTTTTTATAAAGCCCCTTCTCCCACTTTACCCATTTCAATAGTCGTTGGTTTAGCTGATTGCATAAGTGATGGGTGTTAAACCTCTATTTTATCTGTGGTGGCACGGCCACTCCTTTGATGAGCAGCCAAAGCGCAAACGACACCTCGAACACGAGCATAGGTATCCAAACGACAAGTCACCGAGGCATCCATGAATCCAGCGAGCTGCAAGGGAACGACAACCAAGACCAAGATCGAGGCAAGTACGCCAAGCCAGGCCAACGGGACTGGGATGCTTCGGGCACGCAGGAAGAGGTAGCAGTAAATTGTGCTGCCCAGGGCGAAGCAGGTTCCGCTGGTTAAAAAAATCCAGCCTTCCATTTTCAGCATCAAATCAGCGATCATGTTCGATGTTGCGGCATCCGGGCCTGCTGCCATTGTGCCCGTTGCTACCAACAAAAGAGCCCATTACCTGAATATGGCGATGACGATAATCACACCTTCAGTGACCCGGCAGCACAGGCCAATCACTGCGAGGTCGTGGTCTACATGGCGTGTGAGGGCGTAAAGCGTAACGGCCAGGATCAGGGCGAATGCAGCTTGGAGCAGTATGAGGAGAATATCCACCCGCACAAGCGATGCATGCTGGGCGATGCTCGCGAGCTTCGTGGCAACCCCTTCAGCACCGCTCATTACCTGGCGTGAAAGGATCATAGCACTAGCTCCAAAAAACATAAATCGGCATATTCGCGATGAGACTACGATAGCAAAAGATTTCCGTAAAGGCGCGGAGGTCAAAGGGAACGCGAAGATGGAAGTGACTAATCCTACTTTGTCAAGTTGTATTCTCAAGCCCGGAGGGCTGACATTATTATAGAGATACGAGCAAAATCACGAGCATAAACCCCGAAGGGGTGGCATAATTTCACCCCTTCGGGGTTTATCAAAAATGCAGACATCCTTTCTACAATAATTTCATCCCTACGGGATTGCAACTTGACAAAGCCTGTATGTTTAAAATAAAAAAGAAGTAGGACTAATTTATTGCGGCTAATTCTAACGTTAAATTTTCAGCTTGCCATGAAACAAGTACTTTTGTTCTCTTCAGTCCAGGAACCATTGATATGAAAAAAGTGCTGATTGTAACATATTACTGGCCACCAACTGGAGGAAGTGGTGTGCAACGCTGGCTAAAGTTTGTCAAGTATCTGCCCTCCCTGGGCTGGCAGCCGTATGTCTTTACGCCTGAGAATCCCACCTTTGAAATTCGTGATGATACGTTATTGAAGGATGTCCCGGCGGAGGCCGAAGTAATTCGATTTCCCATCTGGGAGCCTTATAAAATTTTTGCAAGGGTATCAAGGCTTATGGGCAGGAATGAGGTAAGTCAGATAGACTTGGTGGTGGCCGGAAAAAAGAATCTTTTTCAACGTATCACAGGCTGGATCCGAGGCAATATCTTGATTCCTGATCCACGTATTTTCTGGGTGAAGCCTTCTGTCACATTCCTGGAGGATTTTCTAAAGTCAAACGGCATTTCTACGATCATCACTACCGGCCCACCACACAGCGTGCATCTGATTGGACTGAAACTGAAGAAGCTGGATCCAGCATTGAATTGGATTGTTGACCTGCGTGATCCATGGAGTGAATGGGATCTGTTTGATACATTGTCGTTGACTCGTTGGGCCAGGAGGAGACATCAAAGTCTTGAAAAGGAAGTATTGAGACTGGCGGACCGGGTAATCACGATCGCACCATATCATGTGAGACGATTTGAAGTGTTGGGTCGAAGAAAGGTTGAGCTGATCACCAACGGATTTGATGAAGATGATTTTAAGGGTATTAAAAAGGTCAGGACTGAGAATTTTACGATACGACACATTGGGATGGTGGATGAACTGCGGGATCCGAGGCCATTTATGCAGGCTGTGAGGGAGCTACTGACACAGAACCCTTCGTGGCGCACGCAGGTGAAAATTGAGTTCATTGGTTCTGTGAATTCCTCTTTCCGGGAATTTGTGGCCATCGACCCCTTGCTATCCTCTATCACCAAGTTTTCCAATCCGCTGCCGCATAAAGCGCTCCTTACGCTTTATGGCGAAACAGACATTCAGCTATTAGTCCTTGCACACACGGCATTGGCGCCAGGCAATTTGCCAGGGAAGTTTTTTGAGTACCTGGCCAGCGGCAATTTCATTTTCGGTGTTGGGCCAGAGAACGGCGATGCTGGAGATGTACTTCGAAAAACACAAGCAGGCCGTATGATTGAGAAGCATAACACCGCGGCGATGAAGACGCTGCTGACAGAGCGCTTCGATCATTGGAAGAAAGACTTGCATGAGGAGGACCGGGATGTGGCAGCTTTTAGCAGGAGGGAGCTGACTCGAAAACTGGCGGTGATCCTCGGGTAGGGGATATGCTAATTCAAAATTGTATTGCGTGAATTGGAATATCTTGCCATTGTTGATTTTCTTCGCATGGAAGGTTGCAAATTTTTCTCACGGGGATTACTAACTTTACAAAAGTCGATAGTAACCAGACTAGTTGATGGTAAGTATTTTTGGGAGAGCTGAATATCCAGGAATCCTTATCCGTTAGCATCCATTTCAAGAATAGACTATGAATGATTTAGAAAAGTACTTTAGACAAAACGACAAGAAGCTAATTCATAAGTGGGCACACTATTTCGATATTTATGATAGACATTTTGCAAGGTTTAGAGATAAAGAAATAACAATTCTTGAAATTGGAGTATCTCAGGGAGGTAGTTTGCAGATGTGGAAAAATTACTTTGGAGGAAAGGCAAAAATTTACGGAATAGATGTAAATCCCTTCTGCAAAAAGTTGGAGGAAGAAAATATTAAGATATTTATCGGCTCACAGTCAGATAGAAAATTTCTTAAAGAAGTGAAAAGCGTAATTCCGACTATTGACATCCTTATTGATGATGGAGGGCATACCATGCGACAGCAGATTGTCACGTATGAAGAATTATTCGACCACGTAAAAGAGGATGGTGTTTATTTGTGCGAGGACTTACACACTTCTTATTGGTTAAAATTTGGAGGTGGATATAAGAGAAGAGGAACGTTTATTGAATATAGTAAGAAGTTTATCGATTTACTAAATGCATACCATTCAAAACAAAGCTCATTGAAAGTGAATTGGTTTACCGAAAGTGTTGATTCAATTCATTACTATGACAGTGTCTTGGTGATTGAGAAAAGAAAAAGAAAAAAACCGTATCACGAAATAACTGGAAGCAATAGCTTGCCGGACTCGGAGCAAAGTCGAAGTAAGATGGCTAAGGCGGGAGCGGGACTAGCGCACGCCGTTTTAAAGACTATTAATGTGGTATTGCGGTTCTTTGGGCTGCCAAGTTTCATTTGGCGGTAGCCCCGATTTACCAAAAAAAGCAGCTCATGGCTGGTTGAGCTTTGTCTTGCAGCGTCTTCGTCCTGCTATTTCTTTAAAACCCAAATGGTATTGATATCATGCGCGCTCACCCAAACATAGTTGTTGGAGACTCTTACGGCACCACTGCCACACAATGGCAGGTACCGGTTTAATATCCTATTGGTGATAGGGTCAATGGTAAGCAGAAATGTTCCGTCCTTGGACCGTACCCAAACCCGGTTGGCGCCTGCGGCTATGTCGCCCCCGGTGCCAGGCACCATGCCCTTGATGGTTGCGATTAACTGATTAGTAGCAGGATCAATACGGCTGATGGTCCCGAGTTTTTGGTTTAGTGTCCAAATCCCGCCTTCTCCTGCTGCAACAAATCGGGGAAGCGAACCCACGCGGATGGTAGTGACCAGCATGTTTGTTTCTGGATCGATTCGTTGTACGGAACCCGCCTCATGGGTATTGGTTATCCAAACCGCCTCGTATCCGAAAGTCGCACAATAGGATTGACTTTTTACTTTGATATGTGCCTTGATTGTGTTGGTTTTGGCGTCTATTCTTGACAACAGGCCAGAGCTGTCTGACAATAGCCAGAGTGAACCTGCGCCAAAGGCCATACTTATTTCTCCTCGAGGATCAGCTATGTGAATGGGGATGACAACAATAATGCTGCCGGTAGTGGGGTCAATTCGATAGATTGAATTGTTTTTGCAACTGGCAACCCACAACGAACCGTCACCCATAACCGGAGCGCCGCACGGTTCAGGAATAGCAACACTTAAGATAGGCGTGTGGCTTTTTACCGAAAGCTTCTCCACTCTTCCATCATTGGTAACCCACACATCATCACCGTCAGCGGCAAGGAAGTCAGGATACCCGTCCAACTTAATAGTTGCGATTGCCTGACTAGCGATCTGCAATTCGGTGGCTGGTTCTTGCTTCTGTGCAAAAAGATGAAAATCAAGTGAGTTAAAAAATGGAAGGTAGAACAGTACTATAGTTACACGTTTCAACTTAGCATAAAGGCGCATACATTTTTCCGTTACAAAGTATGGCTACTTGAAATTTTCAATTTCCAGATAACTCATTCCTTTTTTGAAAAGCCGATTCACATCTGGCGAAACTCGCATCCACAATATCAGTGTCCCGAATATCAGGGTGATTCCAGCTGAACGGACTATCATATCGGCGATGACGAAATTAATCCGGGGTATCACTAAATGTACAGCCCAGGCAACTCCGCCAATTAAGATAACTTTCAGGAAGGCCATAGAGAAAGGCTGGAGTTTCAGTTTCACCCAGATGAAAACGAATTTTACAAGATTGAAAATTGCAAGTGTGAGTGCCGCGCCTACAGCAGCGCCCGTTATTCCATAGGATGGGATTAACAGGTTGTTGGCGGTAATGATAACTACCGCTAGCAATACAATCAATACAATGTTGAACCAATAGTACTTTGAGTAAACAATGATCTCACTACTTGGCCCGAACAACATATCTACCAGTTTGCCCGCACCCACAATCACCACCACCCACTCTCCAGCGCGATAAATTTCACCTTTGGGCATCAGCACAAAGATTGAGTCGAGGTTTGCAGCGATGCCGAGTAGTAAGAGCGTCCCCAGGATGAATTGGTTCAAGGAAGTTTTGTGGTAGATGTTTTGGATTTCTACAAGATCATTTTTCTCAAAGCCTCTCGAAATAAGCGGAGTGGCGACTTGGGTCATGGCGCGCTTTGGTATTTCTATCACAGTGGCCATATAAAATGAAGTAGTATAAATGGCAACAGGCGCAAGTCCCAACAGCCCCGCCACCATGAGGCTGTCGACCTTACCAATGATGATGAGTCCTGCGGTACCGGCAAAACTCAGGACACTAAAACGGATTAATTCTTTGCGCAGGGAAGGCTCTAAAAGATTAAGCGCAATGCTTACTTGGAGATGCCCTTCTGCCATCAATGCGCTGATGAGGATCAGAAGACAAAAAACGTAGATCAGCACCGAACTTACCATCACTTGCGGAAAAGTGAGGAGACCTTTGAAATACAGTAATACGATGATCGCAAGCAGTAAGCGTACGACGATTTCTTTCAGGAGATTCGGCAATATATTTTTCAACAACGATCTTGAATACACTTCCAGAAGTGTGGCAATCACCGTG
>JAYWDR010000168.1:0-2200 GCA_043779735.1 Cyclobacteriaceae bacterium
AGCGGAGACATTTCCGTCATACCCCAGGCGTGCACCACATTTACTTTTAGCTCTTTTTCAAAAGCTTCAATTAATGAGCGCGGCATGGCAGAGCCTCCGACGATCAGAGACTTTAACCGGGACAAATTCCTTGGGTTGGCCTTCAATTCATGATAAAGCCCTGTCCAGAGTGTAGGCACACCGGCTGCAACTGTCACCTTCATTTTCTCTATGGTGTCAGCCAAAGGAGCCGCAGCCAGGTGCATAGAGGGCATCACCACGTCGGCTCCTACCATAGCACACGCATAGGGTAAACCCCAGGCTTGCGCATGAAATTGCGGCACGACGGGCAAGACCACATCAGACGAAACGAAGCCAAAACAATTGGATAAATTGATGGCGTAGGTGTGTAGAAACATGGAGCGGTGACTGTACAAGACTCCCTTCGGATTCCCGGTTGTGCCGCTGGTGTAGCAGAGTCCCATCGCCATGGACTCATCAGTCGACTTCCATTCAAAATCTTCACCATTCTCCGCCAATAGATCCTCATAGTAAAGAACATTCGGCAATTTGGTGACCGTTCCGGAGAGAGCATTAAACAAAACAAAATGCTTCACAGGCTTGACTTTATCTGCGATGGGTTCCAGCAACGGTAAAAGAGAAGCATCCACAAAAATTAACTTATCCTCTGCGTGGTTAATGATATAAATAAGCTGGTCAGCTGAAAGTCTGATGTTGAGCGTATGACACACCGCGCCACAACCCGGAATGCCGAAATACAACTCAAGGTGTTGGTAATTATTCCAGGAAAAAGTAGCCACACGGTCTCCCGGCTTTATACCAAGACGGTGAAGGACATTGCCCAGTCGTTTTACCCGCTTGAACAAATCCGCGTAGGTGTACTGATGGAATGATCCATCGGCCAGCTTTGTAGAAATCTTCTTGTGTGGATAAAGCCGGTTTGCATGTTCAAGGATGCGGTCTATAGTGAGTGGATAGTCCATCATCTGTCCAGGAAGAAAATCTGATTTCATAGCGATTGATTTGAGATATAAATGTTACGAAATAAAAAGCGAAAAGCAATTCCAAACTTGTCTTTTGCCACGGGGAGTCTGGTGGTGAGCACCCCACTCATGGCACCAGGATAAAACAAAAAGACTATTTCATTTTTGTTATCAGGAAATGGCGTTGAAAAACCGGTCCGATCAATAGTTTGTCTTTGTACACTGCCCCTACAGAGGAAGCGGAAATTTCTGAGCCGACATTCATATAAACTGTTTCCTGTTTATAATTTCCGTTGGCCAATGGGGTAAGCTTAATGACCTCTGACGGCGATATAGCACTTTCGTTTTTGGCATGGGCGAGGAACTTGAGCATTTGAGGGTGGCATCCTACCCATAGGCTTCCATCTGTATCTATGTCAATGTTATCGACGCCGGTACCGGTAAATATTTCGCTTGTTTTCTTAAGCAATCCGGAGGTCATTTCACGATCACACACGAAAATTGCCCTTGCACTCGAGGCCGCCACATATATTTTAGTCCCATCCAGGCTCTTGTTGATGCCGTTGGCATACTTCAACCCTTCCATGGAAGTCTTGACTACTTTTTGTCCATCATAGAAGCAAACATTGCCAGTGCCGATCATGAGCAGGTCCTTGATAGATCTCCATGCGCTGAGATGTTCATTGTGATCGTTGGTAAAATAAAAAGATCTTTCACCGACTCCCACCACGTCATTAGGACTGATAATCAGTTCGTCCGCGAAGGATTCCTGATGCAGCAACGAGTCGTTTCTATACTCGAATCGCTCAATAAAATCCTTTCCTGCATTCCTGTGGTTTACCACAAAAAGAATCAACTTATTGTCAGGAGTCCTGTACGATGAAATACCATGTGGATGAAAGTCTTCCTGGGCAAACGCGATGGTCAGGTTGATAGGCAGAGGAATTGAGTCGTTTAATTTTAATCCATAAATGGCTCCTTTCAAGGGCTGTTTCAGAATCAAAGTTGCCCAACGGTCATCAGATGACAAGAAGGTCATCCCTGTTGATTGATCAACGGCAATGTCTTCAACACCCGATACTCCTTCCATCCTTTGGACCGTTCCGCCAAATTTATTCTCAATAGTCTTGAAGCTACCCGATTGCCAAACTATTTTTAATGCGAACAGTCCGGCCAGGAGAATGACGATGAGGATAATTCTAAAGGGAGTCATGAAG
>JAYWDR010000169.1:0-16960 GCA_043779735.1 Cyclobacteriaceae bacterium
GCAGATTGGGCGGCAGTGGTCCTGGCATCGGATGCCACCATCGCCGTACAGGGCAGCAAAGGTGCACGTAAAATCAAAGCAACAGAGTTTTTCAAGGGCATGTTTAGCACTTCGCTCAGTCAGGGCGAAATCATTACTGCTATCCACGTTCCTGTGGCTGCCGGCAGCAAGAGCGCCTATCTGAAATTTCCTCAGCCCGCATCGCGCTTTGCCATCGTGGGTTGCGCGGTGATGAAATCCGCGGATGGCAAGGTGAACATTGCCTACACCGGTGTATCGAGCTACGCTTTCCGCGATGTAGGCGCTGAGAAGGCGCTGGCAGGAAAGAAATTGGATGCATCCTCCATTGAGGCAGCTTCGAAAGCTGCTGCCGAAGGAGTGACGATTTTGAGCGATCATTATGCTTCGGAGAAATACAGGAAGCATTTGGCGAAGGTTTATTTGAAGAGGGCGCTGATGGCGGTGGCGTAAGAGAAAGTGACCTTATCATTCTTCCCATGTCAACGATTTGATTTTGGACCAACGAATAAGGAAAAACCCAAGGACAAGTCAGACGCTTTGCCAGCACAAAAACACCAACCAGGACAAGGAACTTGATTCTGCATTCGAACAGGTGTTTCAATTCCATTTGATATTGAAAAGCCAATGAGCTATGACGCTTATAAGAAATGGAACAAAGACCCAAACCATCCTGCGGAGTTTTGTCATTTTTCAGGTGAGCCATCTAACGGTGAGACATCCGTTAAACAGCCCATCTTAAAAAAGAACTGGAAAAAAGCGAAAGACAGATATGGACTATAAAATGGATTCGTGAAAAACAGGCAGCCCACAACACAGTTTATGACGTCATGGTGGGGGTTCGCAGTAATCAAAGAGTTATGTTAGTTCCTAGTATGGACACATGGGACATTTCGCAACAGTCCGTCTTGATATGCTTCGCATTTAAATTGACGGGAACAAACGAACAGCCTGCGTCTTGCTGAGACTGACTCTTTTAGAAAATAATTTAGACCTCCATGCGGTTAGCAATGAAAAGTATGACTTCGTCCTTAGAGCGGCCAAAGGGGAGATAAAATTCACTCAAATCAGGGAATGGCTGGCGAAGCATATCAGGTGAAGGTACCAGTCGCGGCATATAAGAAAATGATCAGGACTTCAATTTCCTCATAATTGTATCACGACTGACTTTTTTAGTCCGATCGGTTTCACTCATTAGAATGGACATGCCTGGATCTTCAACTTCATCTTCGGTAAGAACATGTGATGCTATTTGAAGTTTCTTTAGAAGATCAGAAACGAATTTCAATTCTTCTTTATTCTTGGGGTTTATCACAACTGGCCGCATGCATTGCAAAAATATACAATAAATAAACCCGTCTGTCAGGATTCCACATTATTCTTCACAATCATCACACTCCCCTCGGCATCGGCTATCTCCACCAATGTTTCCGAAATGGAAGGCATGACCTCCCCAAGGGCCCTCCTCACCCCCTCCCACTTATGATTGTAATCGTGAATGATAATCACCCCGCCAGAAGACAGCCTTGGATAAAAGTATTTTAACGCCGCCAGGGTCGGTTGGTACAGATCGGCATCCAGGTGCACGAACGAATAGGTCTGCTCCTCCAGGTTCTTGGTTGTCTCAGGAAAATACCCGCGATGAATTATGATCTTGTCGCCTCCGTCAATCAATAGCTTTACATCGTCCACACTAGTGTTTGAAAAATCAATCGTTGTGTGCTCGGTTGTATGCTCATTATTGATGTCCCGTTCATCAAAGCCCGCAAAAGTGTCGAACAGATGAAAGGTTCTGGACGGGTCCATGGCGTGAATCATTTTAGCGGTTTCGCCTCTGTAAACACCGACCTCAGCAAAAGCACCGGCAATACTCTCCCGCTTCAATCTTTCTATTTGAAACCAAAATGTATAAAACCGGACTTTGTCTCGATAAAATCTCTCAATCCTCCTAAGCTTCTTTGAAACCAACCCAACCTCCACCGCAGTCTCCCATTGGTGCGGCTTTCCGATCCGGTATGACCAATTTGTTTCCACAATCTTGAAGCCCAGAAAGAGCAAGAGGAGCACCAAAATGACGCTGATCAGTTGAAGGGTGCTAATGGCTGCCAGTGGTATCATCCCTCAGGAATTTGTGTTGTGTACAGGTTATTTGATCTTATAAGTAGGCATTTTTTGCCTTAATGATGGACCCTAAAATGCTCAACGCGATCTCCCTGGCCCCTTGCGCATGGATATCCATTCCGATGGGCGCTTCTATCCTGGCGATCTCTTCATCCGAAAAGCCTTTCTGCTTCAGCCGGCTCATTCTCTTTTCATGAGTCTTCCGGCTTCCCAGGGCACCAATATAGGCCACGTGTGACCGCAACAAAATCTCCAATGCATTGTCGTCTATCTTGGGATCGTGTGACAAAATAACGGCATAGGTGTAGGCGTCTAACGGAAAATCATTCAACACTTCTGAAGGGTATTTTTCAAAAATTTGATCCGGCACCTCAACGAATTGTGTATTGTGCGCAAAGGCTCCGCGTGGGTCAATGACGATCGTCTCGAAATCATGGAGCTTCGCGAGTTGCACCAGATCAGCTGTAATGTGCGCTGCACCAATAATCAGCAACTGGCTCCTCCTGGGAAAAATGTGAATGAAATACTGTGTGTCCCCCACTGTGACAGACTCATGAACACGATGTAAGTACGCTTCCTGGGCCTTCGCCCTTACCATTTCAGGCAAGGCAAATCCCACTGTTCTATCATTCGTAATTAGCGTGTCCTTACTCACACCATCTATTAATTCCGTTACCAGGATACAGCCCTTGTTTTCATGCAGAGATTGCTGCAAAGACTTCCAAACTTCAGCACTAGCTGAGCCCTCCAAAGGACAAGCTTGCAAATAGACCTGGATTTTTCCGCCACAGGTAAGGCCTACCGACCAGGCCTCATCATCACTCACGCCATACGACAATCGTTTGGCCTGTTGACTGGCAATGATTTGCTTTGCTTCTCTCAGCACCGCGCCTTCCACGCAACCACCGCTCACCGAGCCAGCCATTTCCATGTCGGCCGATACAACCAATGCCGATCCAACAGGCCGTGGAGAAGATCCCCAAGTTTGGATGACGCGCGCAATGGCAAAAGGCTTCTTTTCAGTAGTCCACTGGCTGATTTGGGGGAGCAATTCTTTCATGGAATTTCAAATTAACGACTTGTGCTGCTATGTGGTGCCACTGGGTTGGTTTTTATTTGAGCTCCGTTTCCACTACACAACATAGTTAATCGTCAGAGTCGTTAGTAGCACGGATTAGCCAAAGGCTGAAAGGTTAACTTTTCCCTCTGCGTTGCCTTTGCGCCTCAGCGACTTTGCGGTTAATTTTTCACTGCTAAGACGCAAAGACGCTTAGGATACCGCAATGACCGAATTACGCCAGATTAACTAAAGGCCAACGACCAACAGCCATTAGCCCATAGTTTTAAACTGAAATAAATCCTATTTTTGAGTATATCATGTCAACTGTAAATAAACATTGCGGTTTCATAACGCACAACAAAGTAAGGATTAAAAATCCTCATTATTCATTTCTCAGCACTTTGCTGATTGTCCTGTTGCCCAAGTGTCCGTTTTGCGTTATGGCGTACACCAGCGCCATCACCATGTGCGGAGCCAGATCAATGACCGGATATTCCACTCTTTGGACCTCCTATATTTCAATATGCCTGGCCCTTCTTACATTTTTAATTGTCGCCTGGAACTACAAAGGCAAGAAAACAATCCTAGCTTGTCTATTGATCTTAACAGGAAGCTTATTCATCATTCAAAGTGAATTGTATTCAGGCCTGCTGACTGGATACTATTGGGGCAGCGCCATGTTGTTTGTGGGCATCTGGGTGAACGGAAATTTCTCCTACTTCGTCAGACTTGTTGCCTTGCGTTCACAGAAAACTGCATGGCAGCATGCCTAAAGTAAAATTCACATCCGCCTTGAATCGTTTTTTCCCAACGCTGACCGAGCTGGAAATAGCAGGTGATACGGTCAGGGAGACATTGGACAAAATTGAACTGTCTCATCCCGGAATTTTGAATTACCTCGTGGAAGACAACGGTCAATTGCGCAAGCACGTCAACATTTTTCTAAAAGGGGAACTAATCAAGGATCGCACAACTTTGAAGGATGCCGTGAATGAAAAAGATGAACTGGTTATTTTTCAGGCATTGTCTGGAGGGTAATGCAGTTTGGATTTCTTAAGTAAGGTCACAAAGAAATCACAAAGGATGCACAAAGATCACAACGTTTTTTTTGAATTGTCTTTGTGTTCGTTGTGGTTCCGTTGTGACCGTTGTGACCGTGCATTTTAAATCGTTGAGGCAGGGTCACAAAGAAATCACGAAGGGCCTCACATCTTTGTGTCCATTGTGGTTCTTCGTGATCTTCGTGACCATGCCTATACTTCTTGTTGAATGATATCTGGATACTTTGCTTGAAACAATAAATTCCAGCACTCTCCTATGCAGACACAACTTCTGGCCGGCACTTCCAAAGGGCTCGTCATTTTCAGCAACACCAATAAGGCTTGGGCAATCGAATCCGTTCATTTCGAGGGACTCCCCGTATCCCTGGCCTACATCGATGAACGCACCAACACCTGGTGGATAGCCCTGTCGCATCGGCACTGGGGCGAAAAATTGCACCGATCCGGCGACCACGGAAAAAACTGGCAGGAAGTCAGCGTGCCAGCGTTTGGCAACCAACACTTCTACCGGCCGGGCCAACCCGCCTCGCTCAAAAAGATTTGGGTCATGCAACACGCCGGACCTGACCGCACGGACGGACTATGGCTTGGCACTGAACCGGGAGGTCTCTTTTACAGCTATGACCATGGCAAACATTTTCAGTTAGTTGAAAGCCTCTGGAATCATCCCAGCCGTTCGGACGACAACCAGTGGTTTGGGGCGGGAAAAGATTATCCATTCATTCACTCAATCGTGCTGGACCCCCGCAACAGCGACCATGTCTACATTGGAATAAGTTGCGCCGGCGTTTTCGAGACCCGTGATGGGGGAAAGAACTGGCAGGCTAAAAACAACGGCCTCGTCGCTGCCTACCTCCCTAACCCCAAGGCAGAAGTCGGGCATGACCCTCACCAAATACTATTGTGCAAGGGTCAACCAGATACAATATGGCAGCAGAATCATTGTGGAATTTTCCGAACGACCACCGGAGGCGACCGTTGGGAAGATGTAAGCGGCAAAAATGGATTTCCACGATACGGTTTTGCTCTGACAATCGACGACAAAGATCCCAACGTTGCATTCGTAATCCCCGCCCACAGCGACGAGCAACGGATCCCGGTTGATTTAAAGGTGACAGTTTGCAAAACTACCGATGGCGGGAAAACTTGGAATTCAATTCACAAGGGTCTGCCGGATGCGAAGGCATTCGATTTGGTCCTGAGACATTCCTTCGCAAAAATCGATTCCACCCTCGCCTTTGGCACCAACAACGGGAATCTCTACCTCTCTGAAGATGACGGCACCGTCTGGTCGGCCCTTTCGCAAAACCTGGCCACCGTGAATTGTGTTGCCTTTACCTGACATCCCTCCTTATTCATGAGTCCTCAATTGTTTGCTGTGCAAAGTTCTTATCTTTGAACGAATGGCGTCAATAGCATCCGGATTCGACTACGACATCTTTATCAGCTACCGGCAGAAAGACAATAAGTTCGAGGGCTGGGTTGCGAACTTCGTTTCTGATCTTAAAAAGGAATTGGCGGCCACTTTCAAGGAAGATCTTTCAATTTACTTTGATGAAAACCTGCACGATGGCTTGAGTGAAAATCACGATGTCGACCTGAGCCTGAGGGAAAAAGTAAAGTGTCTTGTTTTCATTCCCATCATATCCCGCACCTACTGCGATCCAAAAAGTTTTGCCTGGAGAAATGAGTTTCTCCCCTTCCTGGATTGGGCACAAAAAGACCAGTTTGGACTCAAAGTGAAGGTTGCCAACGGCAACGTATCCAGCCGGGCATTGCCGGTACGCATTCATGATTTGGATCATGTCGATTTGAAAATCCTGGAAGGTGCATTGGGCGGCACGCTCAGAGCCATAGACTTTACTTTCAAGTCAAACGGAATTAACCGGCCTTTGCTTAAACGTGACAAACGGAATGAGAATTTTTACAAAACTATTTACAGGGACCAAATCAACAAGGTGGCGAATGCTGTGAAAGAAATCCTGGATGCACTGAAGAATGGAAAGACACTCCCGGAAACACCAAACAAATCAGAACGCTTTCTTGGGCTAAGTAACACGATCCCCACACCTGCAACTACATTGTTTGGTCGCAGCAAAGAAATGGAAGAAGTCGTTGGCTTGCTGAAGGAACACCGGGTGGTCAGCATCATGGGTACTGGAGGAATGGGCAAAACCAGATTGGCCCTTGAACTTTCGCATCGCCTTAAGAATGAGTTCTTGGGAAATATCGTTTTCGTGTCCATGACCGCCCTCACCGCCTCGGAAGACGTCATTCCAACATTGGCCAATGCCATGGGAATCAAAGAAGCCGAGGGAAGAAACTTAACGAAGGGAATTTCTTCTGTAATCGGTGATAGGAGGGCACTCCTTGTGCTGGATAATTTAGAGCAGGTAATTGCCGTGGCTCCCCAAATTGCGGAGCTGGTATCCAACTGCTCAAACTTGAGCATACTCACCACGAGTAGGACGCCACTGAAGATACAAGCAGAGTATGAGTATTCTCTCACCCCTCTTTCCCTTCCCTCCGATCAAAATTTGAAGTCTGTTGACAGTTTAATGTCGTATCCATCCGTATCCTTGTTCTTGGACCGGGCAAGAAAAGTCAATGCCGCCTTCCAGCTTACCGCCGAAAACGCACAGGAGGTTGTTCAAATTTGCAGACGCTTGGACGGCCTGCCGCTTGCCCTTGAGCTCGCGGCCGCCCGGATCCGAATGATGTCTGCCAAGCAGTTGCTGCAGCGACTCGAGCATGCGCTGGATGTCCTTACCGGGGGCTCGAAGGACCTTCCGGAGAGACATCAGACCTTGCGCGCGACCATTGACTGGAGTTACTCGCTGCTTGGCGAGTCGGAGAAAACATTGTTCAGGAGGATGGCTGTATTCCCGGGTGGATGTACACTCGAAGGGATTGAGGCAACATGCTATGACGACCATGGATCGTTGTCCCTCGAAGAACTGGAGTCATTGGTTGAAAAAGGACTGGTACAACGAGCGGGGGCTTCCGAAAGATTTACCATGCTGCAGACCATTAAGGAATATGCCATCGAAAAGTTGGACGCTACCGGGGAGACCTATAAAACAAGACTAAAACAAGCCATGTACTATGTGGATATAGCCACAAGCATTGGCCGAGGCCTGGAAGGCAAAGATCAGCTGGAGTGGATGAAGCAGGGCATTTTGGAGGAAGGCAACATACAGTCTGTTCTTGATTTCCTTTTGCTAGAAGCCGCGCGAGGTAATGCAGTTGCGGAAGAATCCGGCCTGATGATTTGCGGAGAGTTGATTTTTTTCTGGCACATCAGGGGCAAGCATATTATTGCCAGGCATTACACGACCTCCTTCCTCAACACACCCGTTTGTCCACCTTCCAGCAGGGGCAAGTGCTTGGCCTTAAATACCGCAGGGCTGGCGTCCTCCACCCTGGGCCATAGTCAAAGAAGTTTGGATGAACACACGGTCGCTTATGAGATTGCCAAACAAGCTGACGACAAGTCAACCATGACGTTTGCCACCTTGAGTATGTTCATAGCCAGTTTGGGAATTGGAAAGATCGACGATGCCGGTCGCTATGTTGAGCAGTGCCTTGCCCTAAGTCGTGACACCGGATCTGATTTTTACATTGCTTTCGCGCTAACCGGTGCGGGCATCATGCACACGGTAAAAGGAGAATTGGATGCGGCGACGAAATCGTATGATCAGGCACTGAGCATGCAAACCAAGATTCCCGATCATGAAGGTGGAGGACTTTCACTTGGAGGGCTGGCCCTGCTCTCTTCTATCCGCGGAAATTACGACGAGGCAATTAGATTGTATAAAGAATCATTGGCCTACTTTGGAAAGATGGGAGATCGTGCAGAACAAGCGCGCATTCTGGAGGAAACGGCATGGGTATTCCTCAAAATTGAAAACGCCGTGGAAGCGCGCAAGTATTTCCTGGATTCAATCCTGGCGTATGAAGAAATAGGAAGTGTACGGGGAATCGGATTGGCTTTGCTCGGCATTGCTGGCGTAGAGGCGGCAGAACATCGACCCGCGAAATCTATAAAAATCGCCACGGCTGCCGAACTCTTTACAGAACAGGAAGGAATCGTCAATTTTTATGGTGAAGGATTCCAGGGTAAGGTTTACATCGAAAATGCAAGGAAGGAATTGTCGAAAGAAGCACTGGACGATGCCATAGAAGAAGGCCGGAAATTATCATTGAAGGATACCCTTCAACTGGCAAACTCTCACTAAGAATTTTGCTTGTACTGGCACCCATTACCCTATTCCAGGCGCATATTTCGCCATCCGTAAAGCAAAAATCCGAGGTGGACGTTGACTGAGGACTTCGATTTACCTCCCACAGAAATTCCCCACAAATACAGCCACATTCTGTTTCTAATCCGGATATTTTTTGTAATATTTAAGTACCAGAAGCAAGAAATCCAATAATCTAGAATCCCTAAATCCTAATCTATGATCCCTGCACCATTTGACTATTCATCGCCGTCTACCTTAAGCGAGGCCTTTGCTTTGCTGAAAAAACACGGCGATGACGCGAAGATCCTGGCAGGCGGCCATAGCCTCATCCCTATGATGAAGCTGCGGCTAGCTTCACCGTCACACCTGATTGATATTAACAACATTCCCGGCCTGTCATACATCAAAGAAGAAGGAGGTTTTCTGAAAATTGGTGCTATGACACGCGAAGTAATGCTGGAAGAATCTGATGTGATTCGTACCAAGTTTCCCATTTTCACGGATGCCTCTAAATTGATTGCCGATCCGCAGGTACGAAATATGGGCACCATTGGAGGTAACATTGCTCATGGTGATGCCGCCAACGACCACCCGGCAGTATTGCTTGCCCTGCACGCGGAGGTAGTGATCACTGCCGCCAAAGGTTCGCGCGCAGTGCCGATCGATGAATTCTTCTTTGGCTTTTATTCCACCGCCGTTAAGAAAGATGAAATTCTTACGGAAATTAAGATACCCATCCCCTCCAAGGGAAGTGGCGGCGCCTACCATAAGCTGGAAAGAAAAGTGGGAGATTATGCAACCGCCGGCGTGGCCGTTCAACTTACACTTGATGCGAAGGGGGCCTGCGCCAACATTGGCATTGCCCTCACGAATGTGAATGCTACACCCCTTCGGGCAAAAAGGTCAGAGGGAGTGCTCAAGGGAAATAAACCTACGGATGCCCTGATCGAACAGGCCGCACAGTTTGCTGCGCAAGATTGCAACCCTTCACAGGATTTAAGAGGTGATGAGGAATACAAACGGGCCATGGTCAAAGTGCTGGTAAAGCGCATGATCCACAAGGCAATCGATAGAGCTAAATAATATTTCAATACAAACGAATATGGAAAAAGAAATTACCGTCACCCTCAATGGTGTACAAACAACGCTGAACGTGGAGCCGAGACTCTTGCTCGTCCACTTGATACGCGAAAATCTCAACCAAACAGGAACACATATTGGCTGTGACACATCAAACTGCGGTGCGTGCACCGTATTGCTCGATGGAAAGTCGGTCAAGTCATGTACCATCCTGGCTGTTCAAGCCAATGGCAAAAAAATCACTACCGTGGAAGGCTTGGCCACAGCCGAAGGACTGCATGCCTTACAAGAGGGCTTCAAGGAAAATCACGCTTTGCATTGCGGCTTTTGTACACCCGGAATGATGATGAGGGCCGTAGAGCTGCTGCAAAAAAATCCCAATCCTACCGAAGAAGAAATCCGGTGGGGTATTTCAGGTAACCTATGTCGTTGTACGGGCTATAACAACATCGTGAAAGCCATTCAATATGCAGGAGCTAAAATGAGAGGCGAAAAATTGCCCTCAACGGAACCCATCTTTGTATAACCACTACGAAAAAAATTGATCATGATACAAGAAATCAAAACTTCGAAAGAAATCAGCGGCATGGGCCATTCCATGAAGAGAAAGGAAGACGGCCGCTTCATTCAAGGCAAAGGGCATTATGTGGATGACATTAAATTGGATGGAATGCTCTACATGGACATTGTAAGGAGTCCATATGCCTATGCGAAAATCAAGAAGATAAATATTGAAAAGGCCATGAAGGTGCCAGGAGTGGTTGCCGTGATCACAGGCCGGGACCTTGAGAAGTACAATCTGCATTGGATGCCTACATTGATGTCGGACACACAAATGGTGCTCCCAACCGACACCGTGATGTATCAGGCCCAGGAGGTAGCTGCCGTGATTGCTACAAGCCGGTATGCTGCAGCGGATGGCGTTGAGGCAGTTGAAGTGGAATATGAAGTAATGAAACCGTTAATGGACCCTTACAAATCGTTGGCGCCCGGTGCACCCCTGTTGAGGCCCGATAAAAAAGGCAAAACGGATAATCATATTTGGCACTGGGAAGCCGGCGACAAGAAAAAAACGGACAAGTTGTTCGAAACAGCGGAAGTAACGGTCAAGGAAGAGATTTACCTTCCGCGCATCCACGTCGCCTCAATCGAAACTTGCGGATGTGTTGCCAGCTACGACAAGGTCAACAATTATCTTACGATGTACATGACGACCCAGGCACCGCATGCGATTCGCACAGTGATTGCATTGGTAGCCGGGCATGTTGGACTGACGGAAGAGAAGATCAGGGTGATCTCTCCGGATATCGGAGGTGGTTTCGGTGGGAAGGTGCCGGTCTATCCAGGCTACGTCATTGCCATCGCTGTTTCCTTCCTCGTTGGAAAACCTGTCAAATGGATTGAGGACAGAAGCGAGAATCTGCAGGCTGACTCTTTTGCCCGTGATTATCACATTACCGCAGAAATGGCAGGAACAAAGGCAGGAAAAATTCAGGGCATTCGCTTTAAGGTGTTGGCGGATCATGGCTATACAGACGCCGCCGCCAACCCGTCCAAATATCC
The DNA here is from genome assembly GCA_043779735.1 of Cyclobacteriaceae bacterium. GTDB lineage: Bacteria > Bacteroidota > Bacteroidia > Cytophagales > Cyclobacteriaceae > ELB16-189. The sequence goes on from JAYWDR010000169.1 coordinate 11,148, forward strand.
GCTTGGATTGTTTTCGATTTGCACGGGCTCTTACGATTATGATACGGCCTTCATAGAATCAGATGCGGTTTACACCAATAAGCCTCCCGGCGGCGTGGCCTACCGTTGCTCTTTCCGCGTCACGGAAGCCGTGCATGCTATTGAGCGGATAACCGATAAGTTTGCGGCCAAGATCGGAAAAGATCCTGCTGCATTCAGAATGCAGAATTTCATAAAGAAAGAACAGTTCCCATGGAAATCTCCCACAGGATGGACATACGACAGTGGTGACTATGCACCCGCCTTGCAAAAAGCAATGGATGTGATTGGTTACGACCAGATGCGTAAAGAGCAGGTAGAGAAAAGGAAAAAAGGGGAAATCATGGGCATCGGGATCTGCAGCTTTACGGAGATTGTCGGGGCTGGACCTTCCAAGGATTTTGATATTCTTGGTATCAAGATGTTTGACAGCGCCGAAATCAGGGTCCACCCTACCGGCAAAGCCACTGCACGATTTGGCACCAAGTCACAAGGGCAGGGCCATGAGACAACCTACGCCCAGATTATTGCAGAAGAGCTCGGCATACCTGCCGAACATATCCAGGTGGAAGAAGGAGATACCGACACGGCCCCATACGGACTAGGAACCTACGCCAGCCGCAGCACGCCTACCGCAGGAGCGGCTGCAGCAATGGCAGCCCGAAAGTTGCGTGATAAGGCGCGAAAGATTGCCGCCTATTTGTTGGAAGTGAGTGAAGCGGATTTGGAATGGGTGCCAGGCAAATTTTTCGTGAAGGGAGCGCCCGAAAAAGCAAAGACAATTCAGGAAATTGTTTTTGCCGCCTACACCAACCACCCACAGGGGATGGAAGCAGGTTTTGAAGCCACTCACTATTATGACCCGCCCAATCTCACGTTCCCATTCGGCTCCTATATCTGCGTGGTGGACATTGACAAGGAGACATGCGAAATCAAAGTGAGGAGGTTTGTCGCCATCGACGATTGCGGAAACATCATTAACCCGATGATTGTGCAGGGTCAGGTTCACGGAGGATTGACTCAAGGGATTGCTCCAGCTATGTATGAAGAATTGATATATGATGAAGAGGGCAATATCTTAAACGGCACCTTGATGGATTATCTCGTACCTACAGCGGTTGAATCACCGAGTTGGGAGACGGGGCACACCATCACTCCGTCACCTCACCATCCCATAGGCGCAAAAGGTGTTGGTGAATCTCCTACGGTAGGAGCGCCTCCGGCCATTGCGAATGCCATCATCGATGCTTTATCTCCCTACGGCATCACACATATGGATATCCCGATTACACCGTATAAAGTGTGGAAAGCGCTGAAGGAAAAAGGAGTAGTAAAGGCGGTCTGAAATTCGCTAGGACTCTACAAAAAATAAGGTGGCCCCAAAAGCCACCTTATTTTTCAGATGAATTCGATAACTTTCAATGTACTCTTTTTAATGCCTCGGTTGTTATGAACTAGAAGAACCATGAAAACCACCATTCACAAAGAATTTCAACTGCAAGAACCCATTTTGAAGGTATGGGAATACCTCAGTGATCCTACCAAAGTCGTTGCCTGCGTACCCGGCGCATCAATCACCGAAAAAATTGATGACCGTAATTACAAGGGGCTGGTTACCTCCTCATTCGGCCCGGTGAAGGTTAGTTATAATGGAGAAATCAATATCTCCGAACTCGACCAGATGAATCACAGGATGATCCTGATTGGAAAAGGTGTTGATTCAAAAGGCAAAGGCAGTGCGGATATGACCATGATCGGAACGCTGGCAGAAGCGAATGGCGAAACACAGGTCAATTTCTCGATGGAGATCTCCATCACTGGAATGCTGGCCCAGTTCGGGGCACGGCTGATCAAAGATGTTTCCGATCAATTGCTCAATCAATTCGTCGATAATTTCAAGAATAGACTAACTGGCAAAGCTGTTGATAGTACAATGAGTGGCACTTCCATGATAGGTTCTGTTTTAAAGAGCACCATCGGCGGAATTTTTGGGGGAGATAAAGATAAATCATGATAAAAGGGGTTTCTTCATTTGTTGAGTCATTTGACAAATTGGGATATGTCGTCGACGAAGAGTTGGCTACGGTCCTATTTCTCATGACGACCCTTCAAAAACCGTTATTATTGGAAGGTCATCCAGGTGTTGGCAAAACAGAAGTGGCAAATATCCTGGCAGCCCATCTAGGCACTGACCTGATTCGACTACAATGCTATGAAGGGCTGGATGTTCATTCCGCAGTATATGAATGGAATTACCAAAAGCAATTGCTTTCAATAAAAATTCAGGAATCGAACCAAAAAACGGACGTTGAAAAGGAGAAACATATTTTTGGGAAGGATTTCCTGATGCCGCGACCATTGCTGCAAGCGATTTCTGGAAAAGACAAATCTCCTGTGCTCTTGATTGATGAAATTGATCGGGCAGATGAAGAGTTTGAGGCATTTCTGCTAGAGCTTCTTTCGGTCTATCAAATCAGCATACCGGAATTTGGAACCATCAAAGCCATCCATCCACCTTTTGTGATCCTCACTTCCAACCGAACACGTGAGCTTAGCGATGCCCTCCGCAGGAGGTGCCTGTATCATTGGGTAAATTACCCGGACTTTGAGAAAGAAATGAAGATCGTTCATAAGCACCTGCCGGATATTGAGCATGTGCTCTCCGAACAACTCGTAACAGTGATCAACGTACTGAGGAATAAGGGTCTGGAAAAATCACCTGGCATATCCGAAACACTTGACTGGGCCATGAGCCTTCATGCCCTGGGGAGGAAGCAACTTGATGAGGAATCTTTTACAAGAAGTTTAGGTTCTGTCCTGAAATCGTACACCGATACAGAGAAAATCAAAGCCGAAGGGCTGGCGAAGTTGATGGAAGAGTCAAAACTGTGAATCGATGCCTGCTCCTAGTTATCGAGATTACGAGAGTTTTTCCCAATCCATCATAGGCTTTGCGGATTATGCAAGAGCCCATCAACTGAATGTGGGGATTCGGGAGGCACAGGAGGCGCTCAAGGTGGCATCGCTGGGTCTTATGGAGGATAAGACATCCTTCCGATACGCTCTAAAAACAGTTTTCTGCAGCTCAGCCGACAATGTGGTTATATTCGATGACCTATTCTCAAATTTCTGGGAGTCCCCCTACGAATACACCCAGAGTAATTTCGACATCAAAAGCAAAATCAACGTACAGAAGCCCGCCATCCGTTCATTGGTTTTTATGGGCAAGGGAGACAACAAGGAAGCCAAAGCGGAGGATACGAGCGAGGTTTCGGGAGCGAATAAAATGGAGAAACTGCGGAAGACCGATTTCTCCAAAGTAACGGATATCGATAGTTCGTTTCTTGAAAAAATGGCCATGAATCTATGGCGCCAGATGAGTAAGCGCCTGAAAAAGAAACTCAAGAATTCAAAGACAAAAGGCATCATTGACATTCGACAGACGATACGCAGCAGTATCAGCAGCGGAGGGAACATGCTGGAATTAAAACTGAAGAATAAAAAACCAGATAAGAATCGCCTGGTAATCCTGCTGGATGTGAGTGGCTCCATGGATAAATACAGTTTCTTCCTGCTTCGTTTCATCCTTGCGCTGCGTACCTATTTTCAAAATATCGAGGCATACATCTTCAGCACAAAGCTCGTCCGCATTACCGAATACCTAAAAATCAAAAACCTGGAGAACGTGCTGGCTCACTTGTCTGCGGGGGCCGACAATTGGTCGAGCGGAACCAAGATTGGTGCGTGCCTTCAATCATTCAACGACACGTATGCAAAACGTATTCTCAACGGGAGATCCATGACAATCATTTTGAGCGACGGACTGGATACCGGGGAACCAGAACTATTGGCTAATGAGTTAAATAAGATTAAGCGCAGAACCCGTAAATTGATTTGGCTAAATCCCCTGAAAGGAATGGAGGGGTATCAACCCCTCGCCCGGGGCATGAAAGCCGCACTACCGGAAATAGACGTATTCCGGTCTGCGCACAGCCTGGATAGTATTTTAGAACTTGAAAAATATTTAGCCGATGTCTAATGAATTCTTAGAACAATACAAGGAGCTGACGCAGGAGAAGATTCCATTCGCTACGGCTATTGTTGTGAACCGGGTGGAGCCTTCAAGTGGAAAACCCGGAGACAAAGCCATCATTTTGCAAGATGGCACCATCAAAGGATGGATCGGGGGCGGTTGCACCAGAGGTATCGTACTCAAGGAAGCGCTGCTGGCCATTCAGCAAGGCAAGCCTCGCCTGGTAAACATTAGTCCGGATTCGGACGCTGCCACTACCCATGGGGTTGTTTCCTATACTATGACCTGTCAAAGCGGCGGTTCTGTTTCAGTCTACATTGAACCGGTGCTACCGCGACCTCATATTCTCATTTTAGGCAAGTCCCACATTGCCATGTCACTGGCAAAGCTCAGCATGGCAACAGGGTACGAGGTTACTGTGTTATCGAAGGGTATTGAAAAAGATGGCTTTCCTAAAATCGATAAATTAGTTGACAACGACCGCCTGGATCCTTCAATGATAGCCCCCAACACGTACATAGTTGTTTGCACACAAGGAGAAAATGATGCCTTGGCCTTGATGCAAGCGGTTAAGTCCGGTGCTGATTACATTTCCTTTGTCTCGAGTTACAAGAAGGCTAGCTCCATTTACAATGAGCTGAGAAAACAGGGTATCTCATTTGAACAATTAGAGAAAATCAAGACGCCAGCAGGATTAAAGATCAACGCAAAACTACCCGAAGAAGTAGCAGTCAGCATTCTGGCCGAGATCATTGCAACCTTGAGAGATGAAAAGAAAAACGCAAACGCAGAATCCAAACTTAACCTGGACGAGTACTTCATCAACCCCGTCTGTAACGTTCCCATTCAAAAAAGTACCGCTAAACACATTATTCCCTACAAAGGAAAAGACTACTATTTCTGTTGCGATGGATGTAAAGTCTCCTTTAACCTCGAACCAGAGAAGTACGCGCTGAAATAGCAGATCTCTGCGCGAATTCCTTTGCGTCTTAGAGCCTCCGTGGTGAAAAATTTTACCGCTAAGACGCAAAGGCGCTAAGTAAGGTGCAAAGAGGACTAGTACAAATTCAATTCACTATCCACTTCATCCCTCCATCCGATCAGTCCACCCTTCATGTTGGATAGGTTTTTGAGGCCGTGATTTTTTTGTAGCTGGCGTATGGCCTGAGCACTTCGCTGTCCGCTTTTGCAATAAACTACCACCTGGATTTCTTTCTCAATCATCCCCACATTTTTTTCGATTGAATGAACGGGAAGATTGAGTCCTCCAATATTTGACAAGGCATACTCAAAAGGTTCCCGAACGTCAATGAGTTGGATGATGGCACCTTTGTCTAACAGTTTCTTCACCTGGGCAGGGCTGATCTCATTCAATTTTTCTTTTGCAGAAGCAGGATTGCAGAATTCTTCATAGTCGATGAGCGTGCGAATCGTTGGACGGGTACCAGAAATCGGATTATCAGGATTGCATTTCAAGTTCAGGAATCGTGTAGTAAACTCAAGACTGTCGAAGATCAGTAGCCTGCCGCTCAAGGTCCTTCCAATTCCAGCGATGACTTTAATACATTCGTTTGCCTGAATGGACCCGATGATGCCAGGCAATACACCCAACACGCCCCCCACATTGCAAGAGGGGACCATTTCAGGAGGTGGAGGTTCAGGAAAAAGGTCCCGGTAGTTGGGGCCACGTGTTCCGTCTTCAAGCAATTGATTAAAAACGCTGGCTTGTCCTTCAAATTGAAATACGGCGCCGTAGATCAGC
>JAYWDR010000170.1:0-6538 GCA_043779735.1 Cyclobacteriaceae bacterium
TCTTTCAAGATCTGAGAAGTGCCTGTTTTACCGGCTATGCGGTAATCTGAATTCCTCAGGTTCTTTGCCGTGCCGTGATCCACCACACCATCCAGTAAAAGCCTTAGCTGATTTAATGTCTTTTTGGAACAGATCCTGGGGTTGAGGGTTTCTGTCTCAAACTCACGTATTGTCTCATCTGCCTGGCTAATCGAAGTGACGAACATAGGCTTGATCATTTTACCATCGTTCGCTACAGCATTGTAGAGTGCCAAAGTATGCAGGGGCGAGATTTCCAAACCATATCCATACGCCATCCAGGGCAACGTAATCCCACTCCAGTTCTTGTCTTTTCGTCGTGTGATTTTCGGAAAAGCCTCACCCGTTATTTGCAAACCCAATGGCTTAGCGAGGTTCAACTCATCAATATGTTCCAAAAACTTATCCGGCCTTGTTCCAAAATGTTTATCGGTCAACTTGGCCATTGCAATGTTGGAAGATCTTTCAAACGCATCTTTTACGGTAATCCTTCCATAGCCTCCTTCTTCATGGTCACGTACTTTTCTATCATAAAAAGTATATTCTCCATTTCCGGTATTGACGCTGTCTGACAATTCTACATTGGTATCTTCCAGTAATGCCATCATCGTTACGAGCTTGAAGGTAGAGCCCGGCTCTATGGATCCTCCCACGGCATGATTAAACTCTTCGTGATAGCCTCCTTTACCATCGCTGCTTAAATTAGAGATAGCCTTAATGTGGCCAGTTTTTACTTCCATCACCACGACGGTTCCGAGGTCTGCATTGTGCTGTTGCATCGCACGATACAGGGAAGTCTCGGCTACATCCTGCAGATTAATATCGAGGGTCGTCTGAATATCCAGTCCATCGATTGCTTTGATATTATTGGCATCAAACACGGGCTTCCATGTGTCACCCGCAATCTTTTGAAACAACGCTTCACCATTCTGGCCGCCAAGGGCATCTTCAAAACTATATTCCAACCCAACGCCTTTGCCATTTTCATTAACAAAACCAATGGTACGTCGACTGAGGTTGCTGAAAGGCCGGTACCTTACATCCATTTTTTCGAAAATCACGCCGCCGCGAAGCCGTCCCTCTCGGAAAATCGGCCAGGTAGACATTTCCTTTTTTGTTTGATAGTTGATTTGCTTCCTGTTGAGCGTGAGGTATTGCTTATCGGTCTCACGAGCATCCCGGATCATGCGCTTATACTCCGTAGCAGAACGGTCTTTGTAGTACCTTGAAAGTAAGTTGGATAATGAATCAATCCCATTTTTGAAGATTTCATCCTTCATCAGCATGGGGTCCATGGCGACTTTGTAAAAAGGTAAGGAAGTCGCTAACAGGCTGCCGTTGTCCGAATAAATATTTCCTCGGGTAGCTTTAACCTTCTTGTAGTCAAACGAGATTTCGTTGCCGATTTTGGTCCATTTCTCCCCTTCCACAAACTGAATATGTCCGACTTTAGCCGCTACACACACAGCAAAAATGACTACCGCTAGAAATGCGATTCTAACCCTGATTAATATGGACTTTTTAATATTCACCTTGGTCTACTACTACTTTTGTTGGAGGATTCGTACTTTCTTTCAATCCCATCACCCTCACGCGCCTTGCCACTTCACTTTGCTTGCTGGCAAACATGAGATCAGACTTAAGGGTGGTGTAGTCTGCACGCAGATCTTCCACTTCCGACTGCACGTGATCGATTCTACGCACTGTTTTTTCCGCATAATGTGTGTTACTGATATAGAGTAATCCCAGCATCATGACAAAGAGAATTTTCGGTAGATACTGAACAGGAAAGCCCTCATCAAAATAGGATTCAAGCTTCAATCGTTTTTCAACACCCGAAAAAAAGCCCGTGCTATCGCCGGCTGACTTCACCCGCGACTCATTGCTTCGTTCTGGCCCTATTCTGAATTTGTTTTCGTTCACCTTATTCGCATTCGTTTCATGATTCGCAATACTTCGTAATTCTCAATTCGTAATTCTTAAATTCTTTCAGCAATTCTCAGTTTTGCACTCCTTGCCCTATTGTTCGTTTTTACCTCCTCTTCCGAAGGCGCTATGGGTTTTCGGTTTACTGCCTGAAAGGGCTTGATTGGGTTTCCAAAAAAGTCCTTTTCCAGTTCCCCGAACACCTTCCCTGTAATGATATAATTCTTCACCATCCTGTCTTCCATCGAGTGATAGCTCATCACCACCAGCCGGCCTCCCTTTTGAATCACCTCGCCACATTGTTTCAAAAAACTTTCCAGTGCATCCATCTCCTGGTTGACTTCAATTCTCAGCGCCTGAAAGACCTGCGCGTAATACTTGAATTCCTTCCCTCTTGGTGCCAGGGGTTTAAGCAACCCAATCAAATCAGCGTTACTTTCCATCCTCATGACTCTTTGGTTTACAATCGCCCTCGCCACAGTTTTTGCATTTTTCACCTCACCGTACATTCCAAGTATCTTCTGTAGCCTCTCCTCCGGATATTCTTGCACTATTTTAGCAGCTGTCAAAGTTGATCGCTTATCCATCCTCATGTCCAGAGGTCCGTCAAAGCGGGTAGAAAATCCCCGCTCCGGTGAATCTATTTGGTGAGATGAAATTCCGAGGTCCGCAAGCACACCATCTACCTTAGTGACTTCCATTGACTTTAAATACTGTTTCATGTATTTGAAGTTCGCCTGACAAAATGTGAAAGAACGACTTTGAATTTTTTCCGCCTGCCTCTTGGCGTCTTCATCCTGATCGAAGGCTATCAATCGCCCCCCCGTCAGTTGCTCAAGTATCTCCAGGCTGTGGCCTCCTCCTCCAAAAGTCACATCGATGTAGATACCTTCCGGGTTAACCTTCAATCCTTCCAGGCACTCGGCTATCATCACCGGCTTGTGATAGCTCATACTTCCATTCGATAAGTCTTTTCAAAACCTGAAACTTGAGGCCAGCCGCCTGAAGTCAGTTCTTTTACGCATCCTGCCTGCAACAAATTGGTCAACGTGCGCAACGCACCCATCCCTATTCGTTCAAGTACTTTTCTGCGAGCTTCGACAATTCACCGGGGTCCCGGATCAAGTGCTTCTCATAGATGGAAGGGTTCCAAATCTCAACCTTGCTTCCAGTACCCACGAGCATCGCTTCTTTATCGATTTGCGCATACGTTAGCATGTTCTTGGGAATGAGAAACCGACCGTTGTTGTCAAGCTCCACGGTGACTACCCCGGACAAAAAGTTCCGCTGAAGTTTTCTGTACTCTTCGTTGAACTCACTAAGACCAGAAATTTTTGAGAAGACCTTCTTGAACTCCACCATGGGGTAGATGATGAGGCATGGCTCGAAACCCCGGCGAATGATAAGCTCCTGGCTTTCCCCCTCGGGAAGCTGGGCCTTAATCCGCGCAGGCAGTACTATTCTGCCCTTGGCATCAAGTTTACTCTCATACTCACTAGTGAAGAAAGTCATAGACGTAGTGGTTGCCTTTGCTTCCCCGTTTGTTTCGGGGATCACCTTAGCAAACTTAAGGAGAAAAATAACATTTTCAACCACTTTAACCCACTTTGATCCACTATTGGCTACAAAAAGCCGTTATCCACGTCCCAAAATTGATTTCTAGCCTGCAATAGAAAGTTGTTTTAGTCGACATGGAACCGAATCAAACAGGCTGTTTTCCAGCGCTTTGGCGAGATGATTCTATTGCTTTACTAAAAGGATAGAATAGGCGTCTGGCCTGGACCTGAATGAATTTCAAAATTCTTTTCCAAAATAACCTGTTTTCGCGCGGATGCTGCCGATAAATCAATGACACCGCAACTTATCGCCTGCCTTAGCACTCCTTACGACACCCTTGAACCGGATAGTAGAATGAAAAGCCAGGCAACTCTGAAGCCTTCCGGAACACAACGAGTATTACCTTTTATCAACCATGCTTAAGAACTACTTCGTCATCACCCTCCGCAACCTATTGAAGAGTTCTTTTATCAATATCGTTGGTCTTTCTATTGGCATCACCTGCAGCCTGCTTATTCTTCTCTGGGTCTTTGACGAATTGTCCTTTGACAAGTTTCATCCTAAGGCAGGCCGATTGTACCAGGTATGGGTTAACGCACGTATGATGGCAAGGTCCATTCGTGAACTTCTGTTCCTCTACCTACCTATGAAGGGTTGAAAACCAAAAACAATCATATCACGAACACGGTTGTGACTGACTGGGGAGGTGACCATTTGCTTTCTGTTGGAGAGATTCGGATTAATAAGCGAGGATTCTATGCCAGCGAAGAATTCCTGGAAATGTTCCAATTCCCGTTAACGCAGGGCAACACCGCGAAGGCGCTCGACGAGCCTGGATCCATTGTAATTTCAGAATCTGCTGCCAAAGCGCTTTTCGGAGACCAAGCTCCCATCAATCAAATCATTCGTTCCCTGGAAACTTTACGAAACCCGCGACTGGGTAAAAAGAAATAAAGAAAAAATACCGGCATGATCTTTTGCGGGAGAGGGTGGGCCAATTTTTTGCTGCGTTGATTGTGTTTGGACTATTGATGATGTGAGTCCTTTTTTGCATCTTGGAAAGGATACCACCACTACCTGCATAATAATGGGCAAACTAGTTATCAGCAGCTTTGATGAATTTGAAAAGTTCGTTGGCAAAGAATTGGGGCTATCCGATTATTTAAAGATTTCCCAAGATCAGATTAATGTGTTTGCGGACGCTACCCTGGATCACCAATGGATTCATACGGATCCAGAAAGGGCGAAGGCAGAAACAGTTTTCAAAAGCACCATTGCACACGGATATCTAACCCTGTCGCTTATCCCACACCTCTGGGACCAGATAACAGAATTTCACAACGTCAAAATGATGATCAATTACGGCATTGAAAAGTTAAGGTTCAATCAGCCGGTGATGGTGAACAGCGAGGTGAGAATGAGGGCAAAATTGCATTCCATCGCCGACCTGCGTGGCATTACCAAGTTTGAAGTAGATGCAGTCCTTGAAATCAAAGGCAACCCCAAGCCTGCTTTCAAGGGGGTGCTGGTTTTTCTTTATCATTTTAAGTAAATTTTACTAAGGATATCGCAACCTTTTTTGGGTGTAGTTATTTTAGAAAACAACCTTATGAAAGTGTCAGGCTCATATGGTATTTCTACACCAGGGCTTTTTTATTCCTCCCATCCACGGTATATTTATGTCCAAATAAAGAATCAGCACTAGCCTATGAGACTCGGACAATTGGCCAGAAAATTGGCGCTACGCCCGGTTGAGATCATAGATTTTCTTGCGATGCATCACATTCAGATAGAAGATGGATCGAATACCAAACTAGAGGACCAGCACATAGCCATGGTACTTCATAAATTCTCACCTTCGAGGACAGAAGAAATCATGTCGGTAGTTAACGAAAAGGATAACTCTTGGATGGGTACTGAGCCTGTGGCTGCAACGAGTACTCCCGACAATGAAAATCAAGGCGCCGAAGAGCTAAGCGTTGTAGGAACTGAGTTGACTTCACAAGAAACCAGGGATCAAAAAGTGGAGTTAATCAAGGCTGCTAAAGTTGAACTCTCCGGACTAAAAGTGCTGGGAAAAATCGATCTCCAGGATCCAAAGAAGAAAGAGGCTCCTCTTCCACCTGATGAATCAAGTGAGAAGAATCTTGTCGACCCCGGACAAAAACCAAAACAAGATTTCAGAAGGATACCACAAAGGAGAGAGAGACCACTTCAGGCACCAGTGAAAAACCCAATCGCCTTACAGCGGGAACGGGAAGCACGAGAAGCGGAGAGAAAAAGACAAGAGGATGCTGAACGTCAAAAAGAAAAACGCTCTCGACACTATCATCAGAAAGTGAAAGTCGCCCCCCCTACCAAACGCGTGAAGATGGTCGAAGAGCCAGTAGGAGAGTTTTCGGCAGCAGAAATGGTAGAGCCTCCCAAGACTTGGTGGGGAAAGTTTATGAGGTGGTTGAATACGTGATAAACTGTTAGCTAATGGCTTTTGTCTGGTGTAGGGTAGAATTAAAAATCTAGAATTCTAGCATTGAACATCAAAAGAAGAGAGTGCCCTTCGTGCGCGATGGACATAGATGCGGGGAGCAAGACCTGTCCTATCTGCGGATATGAATTTACCGGCAGCAGCCTCGGACTAAAGCTGGCAGCGCTGCTGCTGGTGTTATTGTTTCTGTACCTGATCTTTTTTTAAGTACCAGTTTTTGAATTTGTCTTTGCGCATTTTGCGTCTTCTTTGCGTCTTTAGCGTGAAACTATTTCGCGCAACGTTTGCAAAATTTCGCGAGAATTACACAAGGGTGATCCAAAACCATCCTAACTTTACACATGCTAAAGAAGTCCCTTTTCAGAATGCTGGTCAAGATCAATAAGTTGATCCTTCCTCGCTATAGCAAGCGCGATATCATGAAGCTATCCACGATGGGCAAGGCAGTAGTCGGATTCCGGTATTGGGTGCTGGTGAATGCGCTGGATTAAATAATAGCGTTTGGCCATTGGCTACCTTCCCTTCTGGAACAGCCCGCGCCAGCCAAAGGCC
>JAYWDR010000171.1:0-6538 GCA_043779735.1 Cyclobacteriaceae bacterium
AGAAGATTTTGAAGGACCAGCTCCTGAGTTTATTAAAGCGGTAAAAAAAATGACATCGGAAAATGAAGGTGATATTGCTGCGAAAGACACGAAAGGAAATTTTCTGATCAATAAACTTTATCAGCAATTCGTCATACGTTAAAACTTAAACCAATGAAAAGACTCAATAATCTCTCTAAGAGCAAAAGCATAGTGTTTTTGCTTTTGTCTATTTTCTTGTTTGGGGGTTGTTCAAAAAAAAATGATGTACCCGGAGGTCCAGGAACAAATGAAGTATGGATGCAAAATACGGCCTTCAAACCATCAAACAAAACCATTGTAAAAGAAACAACCATCACCTGGACGAATAAGGATAGTTACAATCATACGGTCACGAGTAGCACTGCTGGAATATTTGATAGCGGAGAACTTGGACAAAACCAAACTTTCAGTTATGCTTTTAATACAGTAGGCACATTTTCATATTATTGTAAAGACCACTCAGGTATGACAGGAACTATGGTTGTACAATGAAAATAAATAAAACCAAAAAAAATGAGACAAAAATAATAATGTCTAGCCTCACTCTTGTAAGCGGGGCGACTTATCCGCAACGGCAACGTAGTCAGATGCAGCATAATTGGGCCGAACAGACAATCAACCTGAACTTCATGGTTTACATTGGGGGAATCGGTCCTCAAGGGAAATACCTGGAATGCATCATCACCGCTAAATAGGATTTATGCTCAGGCCTCTACTTTTATTATGGTTTATCTTTACCTTCTTAGCTGGTATCAGTCAGCATGTCGGTAAACGCGTAGACTATGACTTATTCATTGATTATCTAAATGTCAATTATTCCGGAAAAGAAAGGATGGGACTGGCCATCAACGGAGGCGTACCCGGCCCTGTTCTCCATTTCACAGAAGGCGATACGGCCATCATCAGGGTACATAATAAACTGAAGATGGAGGAGACTTCAATTCACTGGCATGGCTTGTTGTTGCCCAATGAAGAAGACGGTGTTCCCTACCTCACTACTGCACCGATAAAGGCTGGGCAAACGCACACCTTTAAATTTCCGATAGTCCAGACCGGAACCTATTGGTACCACTCGCACACCATGTTGCAGGAGCAATCGGGAATTTATGGGTCTATAGTAATCCACCCCCGCAATTGGAAGGAGCAAAACGAGCATGTGCTCATGCTGAGCGACTGGACCGATGAAAATCCGCAGGAAGTATTGCGCAACCTCAAGCGAGGTTTGGACTGGTACGGGATAAAAAAGAATTCCGTGCAAAGCTGGGGCGAAGCACTGGCAAAAGGTTACCTGAAAGACCGGGCCAGGACCGAATGGATGCGCATGCCTGCCATGGACGTGTCGGACGTTTACTACAACCGATTCTTCATTAACGGAAAATCAGAAGGTACCTGGCCCGATGTCAAACCTGGCGAAACGATACGCCTGCGCATTATCAATGGCAGTGCATCAACTTACCATTGGCTCCAATATGCCGGTGGCAAAATGAAAATCGTGGCAGCAGATGGCCTTGCCGTGCAGCCTTTAGAAGTGGATAAAATCCTGATCGCCATTGCCGAGACTTACGATGTGGAAGTGAAAGTGCCAGAGGATGGAATGGCTTATGAGTTCCGCGCCACAGCCCAGGATATATCCGGATATGCCTCTTTGTTTTTAGGAGAAGGAATGAAGATGAAAGCATCTGATCTGCCTAAGTTTGACTACTTCGCAATGATGCGTGAGATGAACGCCATGATGGGCGGTATGGATATGAAAGGAATGGACATGAAAGGGATGAAAGGCATGGATATGGGCGAAATGAAAGATATGGATATCAAAGACATGAACATGTCCGACACCACGCATCAGGGCCACGATATGAAAGTGGATTCTGCCATTACGATGCCAATGGACCCCACCATGAAAAACATGGATATGTCAGGTATGAATATGAACAAGAGCAATGAGGAAGTTACGCTCAACTACAATATGCTGCGTTCACCTAAACCTACCACGTTGGATTCTACTCTAACTATGCGCGAAATTAAGCTCTCCCTCACAGGGAATATGATCCGCTACGTATGGTCGTTCGATAATAAAACCCTCTCTCAATCGGATAAAATTTTAATTCGCAAAGGTGAAAATGTGCGGATGATATTGGTGAACAATACCATGATGCGGCACCCGCTTCACCTGCATGGCCACTTTTTCCGGTTTGTCAACGAACAGGGTGAGTATTCTCCGATGAAACATACCTTCGATATTCAGCCGATGGAAACCGTTACCATTGAGTTTTACGCCAATGAAGAAAAGGACTGGTTTTTTCACTGTCACATTCTTTACCACATGATGGCTGGCATGGCGAGGGTAGTCAGCTATGAAAACTCTCCTCCCAACACCCAGCTTACCCCGAAAGATCAAAGGAAGGTTTTTAAGGAAGACCGCATGACGTATTTCTGGGGACAAACCAAAATTGCCAGCGATGCAGTATTCGGTTATGCCAACCTGGTGGGCAACCGTGGTGTCTTCAACACAACCTATCGCGTTAGCTACAAAAATCAATACGAGTTTCAGCCCGACTATCAACGCTTTCTGGACAAGCGTCAATTTCTTTCCGCCTATATAGGCGCTGATATTCGTAATACATTTCAGGTAACGGAAAACGGAAAACGGATTGACAGGAAGGTGGGCGTAATTGGCGTCCGGTATTTGCTTCCTATGTTCATACTATCCGAGCTACGCGTGGACCATCTTGGGAACGTGCGCTTCCAGGTTACGCGAAACGACATACCGCTGACCAGAAGGCTGCGTTTGAGCTTGTCTGTTAATACTGATAAGGAATTCAATATTGATTTTGATCGTTACATTGGTAAACGTATTTCCATCCACGCCTCTTATGACTCAGACTATAAGTATGGGGCGGGATTGACATTCTTATGGTAAGTAAGAAGAATAGGTTTTGAGATGATTTAATATTTTAATATGGAGCAACCCGATAAACCGCAGCTTGGCAAAACCGTAATCCTGCGGAACACCTTCATCATGTTGGGTATGATTTGTTTTTCCCTGCTGGCAGGTACAATCGGCTATCGCCTCACAGGCGGGTTTTCGTGGATGGATTCGTTTCTGAATGCCACCATGATCTTGACTGGCATGGGCCCTGCGCATGATCCTGAAAGCAATACCGGCAAACTGTTCTCGGCCCTCTTTGCTCTGTATAGCGGCATTATATTTCTTTCGTCTATTGCTATTTTTATCTATCCGATCCTTCAGCGATTGAGTGAACGCTTTGATCTTCCAAAACAAAATGACCGTCAATGAAAGAGGGCTGTGGAATGTGCCACACCACGATTCACCGGTATTGTCCAGTACGCTTCATGGCTCTCGCTGATTTTGTTTCGACCTAAAAACGCCTTATGTCCGATTTGCAGAATGGAATTATTAAAAACGCGCAAGCGCATTCTTATAATTCGCGCTCTTTGCACATGCATGAAAAGTCACCGTCATGAAGGCCATGAAGACTTCGGGTTGACAAATTTGGTTCATTGTTTCTCCAAGGACGAAATGTACCAGACAGGACACATCAAAAGGCTAGGATTTCCTGGAGCATTCGGTCGCGGGTAAGTTGTTTGAGCATTCATCCCCGGCAGCCAAAGATAGCAGTTGCTCCAAGCTTGTCAAGGGCGAGGCAAGTGTCGATAATGTTTTGTCATTTAGCGGAATCGACACCCTTGACAAACTCTCCGCAACATGCTAATTGGCGGCCTGTCGGTGAAAAATGGTTGGGTGTATTCACTCTTAATAAAATGTCCAAGCTATATAAATGTCATCTAAGGGAACGATCTGTTACTTTATAACCAGTTCCGTTAATGGCGTTTTCAATTTCGGCTAAAGATATTTTACTATCGTCAAACTCTATAGTTGCACTGGCTTTTTCGTAAGAAGCATCCGACTTTAGAACGCCTGCAAGCTTATTAACCTCATACATAACTTGCTCTGCGCACCCCGAACACGTCATCCCGGTAATTTTAAATTCTGCGGTTTTAAAATTTACCTTTTCGACTACAACCACTTGCTTTTCGGAATGAGGATAAAACACATGGGCATAATGCGGGAAGGATAGCATTGCCAATGCGAAAAATGTAATGATGCCCAGAAAGGATTTAGTCTGCCAAAATGAACGACCTTTCTCATCCACTTCACAGGCACAGTCCTGAGATTTCTTTTTGGTAAAAAGTTTTTGATACCATGCAAATCCCAGGACTGCAATTGTGACACCGGCCAGGTACGGTCGTGCAGGTTCCAGCCAAGAGAATGAAGCCGCAAAACTACCGGTTCCGGCTATCAATGCAAGCACCGGAGTAATGCAACATATGGAACTGAGAAAGGCGGCAGCAAGACCACCGCCTAAAATACCACTACCTTTCAATGACATTTAGTTAAACAAGCTTAGTGTTTGTGATTGATCCTTAGCCTTGCAACATGCCGGTAAAGAAGATTGATTGAATGGACATTGTGGAGTATCCTTCAATGGGCAATTCACTTTGGGACAAGCTGGAGTGCCTTCCAAAGGGCAAGCAGACTTGCTGCTTAATTCAAAAGCTGTTGCTCCCAGGCTTGCCAAGACTACAGCGGAGATGAAAACTACTTTTTTGATCATGGCTCTGATTTTTTAGTTTTTAGTAACATTTACTCCTCCAAAGCTAAATCTCACGGGGAGGGGTCTCCAAATCTTTTTTTGAGATTATTTTTCGCAGGTGGCTTTCAATTTTGACCGCTTCCTTCAGTTTTTCGGGTATTTCCTCAAGATGGATTTCTGGAAATAAGTTGCGTAGCTGCTCAATATTCTGCTCATATCCGCAATTACCAGGGCAGTTTTGCCAGGAAAAAGAAATCTTTTCAGCCAAAGCTTTACGGTAGACTTCATTAAGTAGCATAAGTGTAGCTTTTTGCAGGCCGGCTTGCACTGCCTTCAATTGCATAAGAGTTTGATCCGGAAATTCTTTGTCTACCATTCTTTCCACTGCAAGGAGGTGACCAGTTAATCCTCTGATTGAATCTTTAAACTCCTTCGTCAAATCTTTGGCAATCATGATTATCCGAATTTATATTGTTTAATTGCAGCACGACTCATTAATCTGAACTGGAGGGCATTTCACACTTCCATAAGAACAGAATACGCAACAGTCACCTGATTTAGGTTTCAGCAGCTTTCTACAATTTTCGCATTCATAGAAATACAGGCATGCGTCTGTTGGCATTTCTTCCTCTTTAGAAAAACCACAATTTGGGCATGTTATAGTTGATTTAGTTATTGCGGTGGCCACCAATAGTTATGATTTACTTTTCATTTTTCGCCGTTTCTTGATTGACATGCTTAAAAAAAGGTTTCAATATTTTCAAGTGGTCATCTGCCAAAGAATAGAATATAGTTTGGCCAACTCTTTTAGCCTGAATCACATTTCCGTCCTTCAACTTCCTCAAATGTTGTGATGTGGCCGGGACACTCATCCCAAGTATGTCGCTGAGGTCACAAGGGCATAGTTCGCTTTCCTCTTCTAGCAAATAAAGAATCTTCAACCTTACCTCGTTACCAGACAATTCAAGAACACGGGCCAGAGCCCCAAAGGCATCAGCATTAGTAGTGATTTTTTGCTTGCACTCCTTTATCTGATCAACATCGGCAAAAACGCGTATGCAGGTAATTTTTTCCATGAACCTTGATGTCGTAAATATATAAATATGTTATTATTTAAGCAATTACTTAAATATTATTTTGGTCATTGACGTGAAAGGCTGAACTTCTTTCCATAGTCTCTGTATGAAAAGGATTCTCCTCATTCATACTCGCAACAACTATCCTTATTTGAATTCGCCTTTTCAAAACATTCCCCTCCTTCTTTAAAGGAAAAATAGGCAAGGCCCATTGTTCCCAGGCTGTCAATATAAATTAGCCCAGTTAATTCAAATATGGCACTGGCTGCAAGGAGTATGACAGACATATAGATGCACACTTTGGTACAAGACGCGTCTGCGAGAATGGCCGCTGAGTTCAATTGCTTACCGACATTTGTTTTGCTCAAAACCAATGCCCACATAACTACAATGGAAATAATTGAAATGATTACTCCCCATAGGGTAGTGATGGGTTTGTGACCAGTCCATAGATTGTAAATACTCATTATGGCTAACGCAGCTACAAGGGTATAAAACGAAATTCCTGTAATCTTCAAAGCTGTCCTCTCAAATGTGTCACGGTTACTTTCCGGTCGCAATTGAATTCGCAAAACCATGTAGGCAATTCCGAGTCCGGAGATAACTTCAATGAAGCTATCGATTCCGAATCCAAACAGAGTTAGGCTCTCATCTTCAAAGCCGAAAAGAGTTGATATCGCGCCCTCGCCCAGGTTATAAACGATTGTGAAAACGGATAGGCCAAAGGCAACTTTGTAAAGTTTAGGTCTATTTATTGGAGCCATCAAAATGCTTTCCATCAGTTTTTCGTGATTTAGCAAAGCGACATTTATTCTATCATTAATG
>JAYWDR010000172.1:0-6534 GCA_043779735.1 Cyclobacteriaceae bacterium
GTGTCTGCGTGCGCTTCTTCTACCAATTCAATTTACGATGCCTTCACCTATTTACGCCTGGGCAAAGTCGATGTCATGATCAGTGGCGGCTCAGAAGCAGCAATATGTGAAGCCGGCGTGGGTGGATTCAACGCCATGAAAGCTCTCTCGGAACGCAATGACTCGCCGGCGACTGCCTCACGCCCTTACGATAAAGAGCGAGATGGATTTGTGTTGGGCGAAGGTGCTGGCGCAGTCGTGTTGGAAGAATATGAACGCGCCAAAGCCCGTGGCGCAAGAATTTTTGGAGAAATAATAGGTGGTGGCATGACGGCTGACGCCTACCACATTACTGCGCCCCATCCTGAAGGCGCTGGCATTATTAGAGTAATGGAGCTTGCCTTGGAAGATGCTGGCATCAATGCATCCGATGTTGATTATATTAATACTCACGGCACCTCTACACCTCTCGGTGATCTTGGAGAAATCAAGGCGATTGAAAAAGTCTTTGGCGAACATGCCTTTAAGATGAATATCAGTTCTACTAAATCCATGACGGGCCACTTGCTTGGAGCAGCGGGTGCCATTGAAGTCATCGCATGCTTATTGGCGATAAATGAAGGAGTAGTTCCTCCAACCATTAACCATTTTGTCGACGACGACGGCCTGGACCCAAAACTCAATCTTACCTTTAACAAAGCCCAGAAACGAAACGTTAGAATTGCCCTAAGTAACACGTTTGGCTTTGGTGGACATAATGCGTCTGTTATTATTAAAAAAGCTGAGTAAGACACCACGTGTGGAACTTACTAAAAATCCCAGGAAGCCAGTCTAAAAAAGAAGAGCAAAAGCTTGTAACGTCCATCCGCACCATTACAGGTTTTAGCCCCTCCAATCTTTCACTATACAAACTTGCCACCCTTCACACGAGTCGCGCCAAAGAGACCAGCGGCTTCCGTGAGTCCAACGAACGATTGGAATACCTGGGCGATGCCGTCCTGGGTGCCGCAGTAGCCGATTATCTTTTTAAGAAATACCCATTTAAGGATGAGGGGTTTCTCACCGAGATCCGTTCCCGCATTGTCAACCGTGATTCACTTAACCTGCTGGCTCGCAAAATGGGCGTCAGCCTCATTGTTCAATTCGACCAGAAGAACGTGCAACTTCAACAAGTGGTCCTTGGAAATACCCTGGAGGCCATTGTAGGAGCTGTGTACCTGGACAAAGGATATCTGCGTTGTAAGAAATTTGTGATCGACAGGCTAATACAACCACACTTCAACCTTGATGTGGTCATTCAGACAAACTCAAATCATAAGAGCAAAATTATTGAGTGGACACAACGACACAATAAATCGGTACGGTTTGAACTGGTGGAAACTAAGAAATCAAGAAATCAGAAAGAGTTTTCGATCCAACTATTTATTGATGAACAATCGTACAGCACCGGCTTCGGATACACCAAGAAAAAAGCTGAGCAGGATGCTGCTCTGAAAACATGCGAACAACTGAACATAGTCTAGATTTTTGTGATTATCACAGCAACATTCATCCATGACTAGACTTACCATAGCGGGTGCGACCTTAAACCAGACACCAATTGACTGGGAAAACAATACTGCCAATATTTTGGAAGCCATCCACTCTGCGCAGAAACAAAAGGTACAACTGCTTTGCCTGCCGGAGTTGTGCATCACTGGTTATGGATGTGAAGACCTATTTCTCAGCGAGTGGCTTTCGCAGACTGCCTGGGAAAAGCTACTGACAATTCTACCCTTTTGTGAAAATATTATTGTTTGCATTGGGTTGCCATTGCGGATTGATACATCTACCTACAATGGCGTTTGCGTTATCAGGGATGGTCAAATACTCGGCATAACACTAAAACAAAATCTTGCCAAGGAGGGCGTCCACTACGAGCCACGCTGGTTTGAACCATGGCCGCAGGGAAAGGTGATTGAATTGGTACGTGGAAATAAAACGATAATGGTGGGTGATTTGATCTATGAAAGCCACGGTGTCCTTTTTGGTTTTGAAATCTGCGAAGATGCCTGGAGCAAGAACAGACCTGGCCATACTTTGCTGGAGAGAAACGTCAAATTGATATTAAATCCAAGCGCCAGTCATTTCGCACTTGGAAAGAGCACCCTCCGTGAGAAGGAAGTAATCATCGATGGATCGAAAAATTTCAACTGCACCTACCTTTTTGTCAATCATCTTGGCAACGAGGCCGGAAGGATGACCTACGATGGCGACATTGTCATTGGACAACAAGGAAAACTCTTGGCAGTAAATAATCGATTGTCTTTCAGGAATTTTAATCTTCTGGCATGCACGATCGACGTTGAAAATCCCGAACGGTCTCAAGCTATCCCCTCTACCGACGGTCGGGAAAAAAATGAAGAGTTTGCAAGGGCTGCCTCCCTGGCACTTTTTGATTACCTCAGAAAAAGCAAAGCAAAGGGCTTTGTGGTGAGCCTAAGCGGCGGCGCCGACTCTTCCTGCTGTGCAGTGCTAGTGGCTGAAATGGTGAGAAGGGCCACCACAGAGTTGGGCTGGGATAAATTCTGGGAGTCGTTGGGATATGAATCAAGCTCACCGAAAAATGTCAAACAAGCCGTTCACACGCTACTTGTCTGCGCCTATCAGGCTACCAGAAATTCCTCTGCGGAAACCCTGAACGCTGCAAGGGAATTGGCCAACTCACTCGGAGCAGAATTTCACCATTGGTCAGTCGACGAAGAGGCTAACTCCTACCGTACTAAAATTGAAGAGGCGCTCGACCGTTCGCTGACATGGGAAGAGGATGACATTGCCCTCCAAAATATCCAGGCAAGAGCCAGATCTCCGATCATATGGTTGTTGGCAAACGTAAAGCAATTTATCCTTCTCACTACCTCCAATCGAAGTGAAGGAAGCGTCGGTTACGCTACCATGGATGGTGACACCAGCGGAAGTCTGGCGCCACTGGCAGGTGTTGACAAACCGTTTCTTTTACAGTGGCTGACATGGGCCGCTACCAATCTTCAGTATGCCGCACTTCAAAGTGTCAACAGGTTAGAGCCGACTGCTGAACTTAGGCCAAAGGATCGGTACCAGACTGATGAAAGTGATCTCATGCCCTACGATGTACTGTTGGCTATCGAAAGGTTAGCCATCCTGGAACGACGCTCCCCAACACAAGTGTTTGAAAAGCTTTCTTCTGTGTACGACAAGGATTCCTTAAAAGGATGGATAAAAAAATTCTTTAGACTTTGGTCGGCCAATCAGTGGAAACGAGAAAGGCTTGCACCCTCCCTTCATTTTGACGATTTCAATGTCGATCCGCGAAGTTGGTGCAGATTCCCGATTCTCTCAGGCAGCTTCAGGGAAGAGCTTGTGGCACTCGATAAATGTAGGTCCTGGACAGGAACACATAGGCTCCTTTGACCTTATTTTTAGAGGTCAACTGCCCTTTGCCTATTGCCTAACCTCAGTTTCACCCTATATTTGCCGCCAACTAATTAAATTTTTTCAATGTCCATACTTAATTACATCATCTGGAACGGTAGTCCTGAGATATTTTCCATAGGCCCTGTAACACTTCGCTGGTATGGATTGCTGTTTGCGCTTGGATTTCTAATCAGCCAGCAAATTCTGTATTATATGTATGGCAAAGAAGGTAAGCCAGAAGATGACGTAAACACCCTGACTATTTACATGGTAATTGCTACCATACTGGGAGCCAGGTTAGGTCATGTAATTTTTTACCAACCGGAAATCATCTGGCAAGATCCGCTGGGAATACTACTTCCTTTTCAATTTAGTCCTTCATTCCGGTTTACCGGACTGCAAGGCCTGGCCAGTCACGGCGGCGCAATAGGAATACTATTTGGGCTGTGGCTGTATTCAAGAAAGAAAAAACCAGGACAGAATTACCTTCAGGTTCTCGATCGGATCGTGATACTTGTAGCGCTGACAGGAGCCCTCATTCGGTTCGGCAACTATTTCAATTCAGAAATTTTGGGCAAGCCCACTAATGCCCCCACAGGTATTGTGTTTGTAAGCCGAGTTACCGATGGCCTTCTGGGTGACCGTGACAAGGCCACTAATCCTGTTCAAAGTGTCACCATCGAGAAAAATAATAACGCTCATGTGGGAACCGACGGGAAGGTTCCTATTAAGATCTATATGTTTTTTAAGCCAGGTATGCCTGAACAAGAGACACATTACTATCTAAGAAGCACCGTGAAACAGACGCTGTTCTATTTGTCAGAGTTCGTGAGCGAGTCGCCTCTCGAAGATCTCAATTTCCGAACCATATTGGATGAAAAAACCAATCAGGTGATGGCTAAGATCAATACTATAGGCATCGCGAGACACCCCGCCCAACTGTATGAATCAATATCCAATCTCCTCTTATTTATTCTTTTATTCTCTATTTGGCTACGCTATAAAATTAATCTGCCAGAGGGAAGAATTTTCGGTCTTTTCATGATCATTCTTTGGGGCCTTCGTTTTGCTTATGAGTATCTGAAAGAGAACCAGGTTCCTTTTGAAGATAAATTGCCCATCAATATGGGTCAGATTCTGAGCGTACCTCTGGTAATCGTCGGCATTATTATCCTGATCCGGTCCTATCGCCAGTCTTCCTCAAACATCTGACGATAGACGGAGGGCCAGATAAGTTTTGTATATCTGAAATCAAGATAAGTTTACATGCTGGCATGGTTGTTTGGAATAATTTTACTGGCAGGTGGAGAGAAAAACCATCTGCAACATACCGCAACGGCCAGTGCTGAGCAATCATCCCAACCAGTGGTTGATACGGTCGTCAACAGGATTCTTGAAGTTGGCAGGGTCATCATTATTGGCAATAAGGTAACCCGCATCAGGATTATTGAGCGTGAACTCTCCTTAAAACAAGGCGACACAGTAAGTTCAAAACTACTGCCTGGCATTCTTCAATGGGACAAAAACAAAATCTATAATCTGAGATTGTTCAATACGGTTTCCGTCAGAGCCCTTGAGCTCACAGCAGAACGCATTGATATATTGGTGGAGGTCACTGAGCGATGGTACATTTTTCCAGTCCCCATTTTTGAACTCTCAGATCGGAACTTCAATGAGTGGTGGAACAACTATAACCATGATCTGAATCGGATAAATTACGGTTTGAGAATTTACAAGAACAACTTCAGGGGCCGTAACGAATCTCTACGGCTGACAGCGCAATTTGGGTTCGTCAGGAGATTTGATTTGCAGTACAAAATTCCAAACCTGGATCGCAAGCAAAAACAAGGCATTGTATTCAACCTGGATTATGGCAGACCGAAAAACCTGGCCTACCAGACCCTCAATCACAGGTTGGTTTTTCTGGAATCCAAGAAGATCGTAAAAATAACCTTTGGAGCTTCGGTAGGCTACTCCTACCGAAAATCGTTTTACGAGACTCATTCAGTGGATCTTGGCTACCGCCAAAACGAGGTAGTGGATACCGTCTTGTTGCTCAATCCCATCTATTTCAATAATAATAAGACCACTCAAAAATATTTTGAACTGACCTATTCCTTTGTGTCTGAACACCGCGACGTGGTGGTGTATCCGCTGAAAGGATATCAATTCTCTGCCTATGTTCGCAAGACCGGTCTTTTGGATAATGATGACATCAACCAATTGCAAATTAATCTGACGTATTCCAAGCATTGGCCACTGACAAATAAGTTCTACCTGTCTAACTTCACATCTGTTTTTTGGAGCACCGTAATAAACCAACCCTATAACCAATATAACGCACTGGGCTATCGTGGCCAATTGCTGCGGGGTTATGAAAACTTTGTCATTGAAGGACCAGAATTTGTCATGAACAAGACCACTCTGAAAAAGAAAATCTTTTCCCGTTCATGGACGTTGGGTCAAGTACCCATCGAGCAGTTCAGATACTTCCCCCTGGCTATTTACATCAAAACCTTTGCTGACATGGGGTACGTAAGGAACTATCCTTATTATGATGAGAAGGGTCTCAATCAGACTTTTTCAAACCGCTATTTGGCGGGTGCCGGTTTTGGTCTGGATGTTGTGACCGTCTACGATTTGGCTCTTCGTTTTGAATACACGTTCACGCAACAACAGCCTGGTGCCTTTTTCTTCAATGTGAGGAAGGAGTTCTAAGCATGCCGAAGGTTTATCCACTGATTCTGGTATCTTGATCAGCATGTAGAAGATGGACTCGAAGGCTGTCCAATGCCGGGTATTGTTCGCGTCAGACAAAGTACTGCGTGCCCGGTGCTTTCTGAAGTGCCAAATGGTTGAGCTTTCCCTCACAAAACAGCATCCCTTCGCAGATTTCCCGTAATCCATGGCAGCAGGAAAGCACCCCATATAGCAAAGTGGTCAAATGCGTTTGAAGAGAGATTTTCTTGTAGCCTGGTGGGCCTTACCTATAAGTTGGACTTCACTTTTGGGAATGCAAGAAATAATTTGTGCCAGTATCGGCTGTCCGACAAAAGTTTTACCTTTATCCATGTCATTGATGTTGGTTTGCACTACAAAAATGACACAAAAAAGGGTGGCGTA
>JAYWDR010000173.1:0-6533 GCA_043779735.1 Cyclobacteriaceae bacterium
GAAGGTCCGGGAACTGGAATCTATTACGAACAGTTCAAGCAAAGGTTCAACGAAATAGTCGAGGAACTTTTAAGAGAAAATTTAACTTCTAAAAAATAAATCATACCCTTTCTTTGGGATGGTATGCAAAAAGCATGAAAAGGGTCGTCGTAGGTTTATCTGGCGGAGTGGACTCAAGTGTGGCAGCGTTTCTGCTCAAAGAGCAAGGATACGATGTCATCGGCATGTTTATGAAAAACTGGCACGATGATTCCGTAACCATCAGCACAGAGTGTCCCTGGTTAGACGACAGCAACGATGCGATGATTGTGGCACAACAACTTGGCATCCCGTTCCGGACCATCGACCTGAGTAAGGAATACAAAGAACGTATTGTCGACTACATGTTTGCAGAGTATCAGCGCGGTCGTACACCCAATCCGGATGTGTTGTGCAACCGTGAAATAAAATTTGATGTATTTCTAAATGCTGCGCTGAAACTTGATGCGGATTTTGTCGCTACGGGGCACTATTGCCAGAAGGGTGAAACAATCAATAACGGCAACACGTACTATCAACTCCTTGCCGGGAAGGACCACAACAAAGATCAAAGCTATTTTCTTTGTCAGCTTAATCAACAGCAATTGTCCAGGGCCCTATTTCCAATCGGCAATTTACTGAAGCCAGAAGTCAGGGCTATTGCCAGGAAGGCCGGGCTGGCAACAGCAGAAAAAAGAGATTCCCAAGGACTATGCTTCGTGGGGAAGGTCCATCTACCCGACTTCCTCCAACAACAACTTGAGCCGAAGAAAGGTAAGGTGATAGAAATCGCAATGGATGCCGCAGTTTTCAAGAATGGAACTCCTACTACCGACCTGGTGCACCTTACCCAACCGTATTTGCTTGGTCCGGAATTGGGGCAAGTGGTGGGTGAACACAATGGCGCACATTATTATACTATTGGCCAGCGAAGAGGATTGAATATTGGTGGCTTTGAAAAACCTTTGTTTGTAATCGGCACCGACACCGATAAGAATATCATTTACATGGGAATGGGTGAAGATCACCCTGGGCTATATAGGAAAGGTCTCTTTATTCCAAACGCCGATGAGCATTGGGTGCGGGTTGATTTAAGATTAAGAGTTGGTGAATTAACAAAGTACATGGCCCGAATTCGCTACCGGCAGCAGTTGCAGGCCTGTACCCTTCACAAGAGCGCTGAGGGTCTATACATTATTTTTGACCAGCCTCAGCGTGGTATCACCCCCGGACAGTTTGCTGCCTGGTACGATGGGGAGGAATTGATAGGCTCTGGGGTCATCCACTAGGTTCTAATTTATTTAGAAAGTTTTCCTCAAGCACTGGTTATGGCAACGTGGTAAACGAAACTACGTTGCCATAATAAATTTTAGTATAGCCATCGTTGGCTGCAAAGGCACGATAGTAGTATGGGGTAGACGAGATGAGATTATCCACCTTAATGCTAAATGTGCGTGGCTCATTGGTAGATCCCAGTACCACCTTTTTCTTGGCGTTAATGACGGTGAGATCCTGGTTGGTGTCCCATAGAAATCCATAGTTAATAGGTCGTACTGGCCCCACCGCTTTGATATTGGCCCCCATTACCACACTGGCAGAGCCAATCTGTTGTGCTTCATCAGTAAGCAGCCCCGGCGCATCAGGTTCATTGTCCTGACATGCACATGCCAACAGAATGCAACAGATGAACAGCCTCTTCATGCTTACAAATATAACAATCAAGAGTAGGATTCTTTGAATCCCGAAATGCCTCCGGAGACTATAAACTTCATGGCCACCGCGCCGGAAACATTCAGCGGTTTCACGTTCTCTTTTGACACCAGAAAATGGTCACCAGCGAAGGCATACGATTGTGGAAAATAAACGACGACCATTTCACTTAGCCCAATTTCGGAGAGATCTGATTGGGTAATAAATCCAATCCGGTAAATAGTGTTCTCCTTATTTATCATCACCAGGACTGGTTTGTTGAATTTTCTTTTGTCGCCGACAAATGCTCCCAGTAAATCTTTTACGGCAGAATAGATCAGTTTCACAAATGGAATGCGGTTCATAACCTGATCAAACCAGACTGTCATAGTGCGGAACACAAAGTTGGTGCTCAGGTAACCAAAAAGCGTAATTGCAGTAAGGATAATAACAAACCCCACACCCGGGTACGGCAAGGCCAGACGGCTGTCTAGCCACTGAAATGATTGAATGATAAAGTAGGCGGTGGCAACCAGAGGTACAATAAATAACGTGCCATTAAAAAAATAGCGTACGATCTTCCCAACTATGTTTTTCATAACCTAACAAATTTAAAAGGCTTCTTTCCCGTCCGAGATCCCTATGATAGGAAACAATAATTAGGGCCGGACCAGAAGCCTTCTATTTACGCCTTTCTTTTTCGTTACAATGAGAATCCCATGAAGCTTAAAAACCCAAGCGACATCAATCCCACCAGGATAAAGGTGATGCCCAGTCCCCGAAGCGGTGGTGGCACATTAGAATACTTCATTTTCTCCCTCACACCGGCCAAGACAACGATGGCCACCATCCAGCCAATACCGGAGCCAAGACCAAAAACCGTAGCCTCAGCAAGGTTGTATGGTCGCCCCACCATAAAGAGTGCCGCTCCCAGTACAGAGCAGTTCACAGCAATGAGTGGCAGGAAAATCCCAAGTGTACCATAGAGTGCAGGTGAGAATTTTTCAACGGCCATTTCCGTCAACTGCGTCATGGCAGCAATCACTGAAATAAATACTATGAATTGTAAGAAGCTAAGGTCAATATTCGCAAAGTCCTTGCCCAGCCACGCAAGCGATCCGGCAGTCAGTACATAGTTTTGTATGAGCCAGTTGATGGGTACCGTAATTCCTATCACGAAGATAACGGCGACTCCAAGGCCAAACGCTGTCTTTACTTTCTTAGAGATTGCCAAAAAAGAGCACATCCCAAGAAAGTAGGCAAAGATCATGTTGTCGATAAATGCAGACCGGATTCCTATGTTGATTAAGTTTTCCATATTCTTTCAATTAATGTGATTCGCGGAAGCCGTTTATGCTGCGTTGCACCCAAATAAGGACGCCAAGAAGAATACAAGCGCCTGCCGGTGCCAGCAATAGGCCATTGCCCTGGTAGGGTATTCCCATGTAGGCAAAAACCTTGAAACCAAACAGGGAGCCTGCTCCAAAGAGTTCGCGGACAAATGCCAGGACCATCAAGACCATGCCGTATCCGAGCCCATTACCTATTCCATCCAGGAAAGACGGCCAGGGCTTGTTGCCCATGGCAAAAGCTTCCAGGCGGCCCATTACAATGCAGTTGGTTATTATCAATCCTACAAAAACCGAAAGTTGCTTCGAAACATCGTAAACATAGGCTTTCAGGATTTGGTCCACCATAATTACCCACAGTGAAACAATGGCCAATTGAACGATGATACGAATCCGCGATGGGATCGTGTTTCGCAGCGCTGATATAGCAACGTTTGAACAAGCAGTAACAATAATGAGTCCCAATGACATTACAAACGCTGGCTTCATCTGAGTGGTCACAGCGAGTGCCGAACACACCCCTAAAATCTGGACGGTTACCGGGTTATCAATGTCCAGGGGATTTGAAATCAGCTTCTTGTTTTTCTTTGAAAAAAGAGGCTCTGATTTCCGGACTTGAATCTTTTCTTCTACAGCTGCTTCTGTACTCATAATGTTTTTTGCGGTTTAGCTTGTTCATTTTTCCTTAGATATTTTTCATAACATGCCAGGTAGTCCTTCAGCATGTTGTTTACCCCTTTGCCTGTCAGTGTGGCGCCCGACATTCCATCCACCTTATGTGGGCTGTCAGAATAATCATACCCCTCACCTTTTTGCATGACGATAGAAGCCAACGCCCCATTTTCAAAGATTCTTTTTCCTTTGAATCTTTCAGTGATTTCTTCTGTGTCGATACGGGCACCGAGACCAGGTGTCTCTCCGGCATGCTGCAACTTTACACCTTGCACTGTATTAAAATCAGATTGCACTGCAACGAATCCCCAGATGTTGTTCCAAAGTCCATATCCGTAGAGCGGCATGACAGCATATTCTACTTTATTGGAATCATTACGAAATTCATACACAGGAAGAAGTCTATCCTTTGGGGCCTTTTTATATTCAACAGCGACGACTACTTGTTGCGGCGCCATTCCTTCTTTTACAATTCCTTCGTGATCAATGACAAAGCCCTTTACTTTCTTCGAATAGATTTCATCGATGTTGTCATCTTCCTTCAGTGTGATAACAGAAGAAAGGATATTAATCTTTTGCTCCATAGCAATGTTTGCATCTTGTCTATCCTTAAGACTTGTCGCGGCAAACGCCAGCAACCCGCCGCACACCACCGTGATGGCGGCTGCGTATAAAATGATGTAAGTGTTAGACTGTCGCACGTTGTATTCTCCTTTTCTTGTTGGCACCGACAACAAAATAATCAATCAGGGGGGCAAAAACGTTCATCAATAGTATCGCCAGCATGATTCCTTCAGGATATGCAGGATTAAAGACTCTGACCAGTACGGTAAACATTCCAATCAAGAGACCATAAAACCATTTTCCGGTCTCCGTCTGAGCGGCGGTTACCGGGTCTGTAGCCATAAACACCGCACCGAAGGCAAGACCACCTACTACCAGGTGATAGTGCGCTGGCATTTGTGAGAAAGGAGTCGATCCAACCATGTTCAAGAAAAGACCCATGCCCCAAGCCCCGGCAAATACACTCACAATAATTTTCCAACTTCCCACGCCAGTAATTATCAGTATCAGTGCGCCAATCAGACACATGAGTGTTGAGGTCTCACCAATACATCCCGGCATCACTCCCAGGAACATATTCCAGAAGCTATATATTCCATCTGCCCATCCGGCGCCAAATGAATTAAAGTCCGCTACCACATTGCCTGTGGACTGCGCCGCCAACGCGAGAGGTGTTGCCCCTGAATACCCAGATACTGTCTTTGCTCCCGCTCCCAGGAAGGTCCAAACTTCACCAGAAATCTGGGAAGGATACGCGAAGTATAAGAATGCACGGGCCGTGAGCGCTATGTTCACTACGTTCATCCCAGTACCGCCAAAGGCTTCTTTTCCAATAATAACGGCAAATGCGGCGGCGACAGCCACTTGCCAAAGGGGAATACCTGCAGGCATCACAAGGGGAATGAGCATTCCTGAAACCAGGTAGCCTTCATTGACCGGGTGTCTTCGAAAAATGGCGAAAATAAACTCTATGCCCAGGCCTACTCCATACGATACAATGATAATCGGCACCGTCTTCACCAGGCCGATCCAAAATTCCTGTTCAAAGGTTGCTACCTGCCCAAGGGCCATGAAGTGTTGACGGCCAACATTCCACATGCCAAAAATCAAACAGGGCAACATCGAGATGACCACCGTCATCATAAGCCTCTTCAAGTCAACGGCATCATGCACATGGGCGCCCTTCACGTCGGACGTCGTGGCAGGAGTGAAAAGGAATGTGTCAATCGCCTCGTAGGAGAAGAAGTACCTCTCCCACTTCCCGCCTTTCTCAAAATGGTGCTTGACCGAGTCAAGCCTATTTCTTATGAACTTCATCTTCTCATTAACTTGTTCTTATCAACTCAATACCATCGCGCAGAATTTCCTGCACGCTATGTTTCGAAACATCTATAAACTCGCAGAGAGCAAGATCTTCTTCAATGACCTCGTAAATACCCAAGGCCTCCATTTCATCAATGTCATCTGCCAATATACTCTTCAATAACTGAGTAGGCAGGATGTCCATTGGTACTACTTTTTCGAAAACGCCAGTTTCAACAAATGCGCGCGGCTCCCCGTGAGTGTTAGTGTCTAATGTGAACTCCTTGCCCGGCGTCAAAAAGGAGAATAACCCCCATGCGCGATGAAAGCTGAGCTTGTTGGCCCCTGGTGTAATCCAACCAATAAATTCGTGATGGTTACCTTCCGGCAGCACAGTTAACTGCATATCATAAAAACCCAGGTGTCCCTCCTTGTCAATGCGCGTGCCGGTGAGAGGATTACCTGAGATGTATCGGACATTTTCATTTGTGATGTTGTTCGCAACCAACTTCTTGATTGACGCTCCGGTAACCGTCCTATAATATTGAGGATTCTTTACTTCTGAGCCTACTACCGCTATCATTTTAGAAGCATCGTAGATTCCATTCATGAACAATTTCCCTATTTGAATAACGCCACTAGGATTGATAGTCCAAACAATATCGCCTTTGTTGATCGGGTCGAGGTGATGAATTTGTACTCCCACGCAGCTCGCGGGATGAGGACCGGAAAACTTATTTACCTCAGCGCCCTTGACCTGAGAGAATACCGTTGATATCTCACTGGTGGTATGCGTGTTTAGATGAACTGTACCTGGAGTCAGTTTTTTCAATATATCAATACCTACCTGGAAGAATTGGTCCTGTCCCTTGAAAAGTATGCTATAATCAGGGGCAAGCGGGTGGGTATCAAACGCTGACACGTGAATGGCCTTGGGAC
>JAYWDR010000174.1:0-2187 GCA_043779735.1 Cyclobacteriaceae bacterium
TTGTTATCGGTGGGTTACTCATTGTGGGCACTACGCTGGTAGTAAACCGTGAAATTACGTTAGGTCAGTTTGTTGCTTCAGAAGTCATCATCATTCTGATTTTGGGAGCTGTTGAAAAAATACTCACCCACCTGGATGTGGTGTACGATTTATTAACAGCCGTTGACAAAGTCGCTCACGTTACGGACATTCCTCTTGAAAAAACCGGTGGGATTGATTTTCCAAAACAATCGGTGCCTTCCGGATACTCCGTATCCATTAAAAACTTAAAGTACAAATATCCGAACGCACCGGAATATTCCTTGAAAGACATTTCGGTGGACGCCCAGGCCGGAGAGCATGTTTGTATAAGCGGCCCCGGTGGATCAGGAAAGACCACCTTCATAAATGTTGTTTCCGGCCTTCTCACTTCTTTTGATGGAATTGTTACGATCAACAACTATTCGATTCGGGACCTTGACATGACCCACTTACGCGATAAGATTGGCAAGAATATCTCACAGGAAGATATTTTTGATGGTACTATCCTTGATAATATTACCGTGGGTAAACCCATGGAGAACGTTCAGGATGCGGTGGAAGCATTGCAAGCTGTTGGGCTGTACGATGAGGTTAACCGATTGCCAAACGGCCTGAGTACGCACTTGGTGGCGGGTGGCAAAGGACTTCCAAACTCCTTTGTTCATAAGCTTATTCTTGCACGGTGCCTGGCTAAAAAACCTTCTCTCATTATTCTAAATGATTTTTTCAACGGGTTAAGGCGCACGGCAAAAATTGAGTTGATCCAATGTCTTATGGATAAACCAAAGCGTTGGACGTTACTGGCGGTTTCAAATGATCCGCTCATCATGGCGGCTTGTGACAGGGTGGTTGTACTGAATGATGGACTGTTGGAAGCTGATGGAAAATTTGACGAACTGTTGAAAGAGGGCATCATCAATAAATACATGGAATGACATGTTGAACCTATCAAAAAATACGATCTCAAAAATTATTCCTCAAGACAAACTCTATTCGCTTAGAGCATTAAAGAGCCCGCAGTCTGGGAAAATTCTTGCCGGTTGGTTAACGGGCATCGGTGTAATTTTCTTTTTTATATTATTCTTACCCTGGCAGCAAAATATCAGGGGTGGTGGAAAGGTAACGGCTTTTAATCCGGTGAACAGACCTCAAACCATTGAAACCATTATTGGCGGAAGAATACAAAAATGGTTTGTCGTAGAGGGGCAACGCGTACAAAAAGGAGATACGATTATAACCTTATCAGAAGTAAAGGAAAAATATCTTGATCCACAGTTTTTACTCAGGCTTCGTGAACAGATAGCGGCCAAGAATAGCAGCCTGGGTTCAAAGAATGATAAAATTAGTGCCCTGAAACGTCAGATAGCTGCATTGCGGGATGCCATGCGGATAAAAATTGAACAATCGAGAGCGAAACTTGAAGCGGAGAAAGTCAGATTTAAAAATTTGGAGAATCAGTTTCAGCGAAATAAAAAACTGTATGAAGCAGGCAACATACCACTCACGAAATACCAGGACATCGAATACAAATTTCAGGGCAGCCAGGCTGATTATCTGAACGCCATGAGTGAACTGGGTCGGGTTGAGGCCGAGTACCTCGATAAAATCAGCAAGGCCGAATCTGACCTCAACAACACGCAAGCTGACCTTTTTGATACCCGGGGTGAAGTGGCAAAGCTCAAGAATGAATATGCGAATATGCAAATCCGCAATCAGCAATATCAGATTCTTGCTCCGCAAAGTGGAGTAGTGGTGAAAGCATTGAAAGCCGGGCTTGGTGAGACGATCAAAGAAGGGGATCCGGTTTGCACCATCATGCCGCAAGCCTCTGATGTAGCGGTGGAAATGTATGTAAAAGCCATGAACGTTCCACTGATCAGTAAAGGCAGAAAAGTAAGGGTTCAATTTGATGGCTGGCCAGCCTTGCAGTTTTCAGGATGGCCCAGTGTTTCGGTGGGCACTTTTGGCGGAACGGTGGAGGTCATTGATTTTATTAATTCAAAACCTGGCGAATTCAGGGTATTAATTATCCCGGATAAAACAGATGTACCCTGGCCCCCACAACTGCGCGTAGGTGGCGGAATTCGCGGGTGGGTCATGCTGGATGATGTACCTGTGTGGTACGAACTATGGCGACAGTTAAATGGGTTCCCTCCTTCTCTGTAT
>JAYWDR010000175.1:0-2177 GCA_043779735.1 Cyclobacteriaceae bacterium
TGATCGATCTTCTGGGCGCCCATTCAGAAACGTACTTGTATCATACCCGTACGAAAAAGTTCAGTCGGCTTGATCTGGGCCTGGGTAAGACGGACCTGGAAATTCTTCGTTTTACTTACTATGACAGCACGCACCAGTGGTTATACTTCAGCAATTATTTTAGTGGTATTTATCGCTACTCCATGCAGGGTGACCGATTGAAAAGCTGGCCACTCGCCGGCTATGGAACGGTTCAAAAGATCAATGATAGCCTCTTGTGGGTTGGTCATTCAGTTGATAAAAGTGGAGCATTACTTTTGAATATACTGAATAATGAAACAACCCCGATCAAAATCAATGGCAAGGTTGGGTTTGAAGGGTATGTTTTATATGCTGATCGTGAAGGCAATCTTTGGATGGGAACAGACTTAGGTGTTACCAAATTAACATTGAACAATCGGCTCATTAAATCCTGGGA
This sequence comes from Cyclobacteriaceae bacterium, assembly GCA_043779735.1. GTDB lineage: Bacteria > Bacteroidota > Bacteroidia > Cytophagales > Cyclobacteriaceae > ELB16-189. The sequence goes on from JAYWDR010000175.1 coordinate 458, forward strand.
GACGTTTCCAGATCAACCCAACAAGCAACACGTTCCATTCAGCATCATTAAGGGTAAAGACCGGCAGCTTTATCTCTCGTTTTTTAGTCTCCCGTACTTGTATCAGTTTGATCAAAAGAATGACGCCTGGAGACTGATCACCAAAACATTAATAACCGGTCCATGGTGTGTCAGTGGCGTAGGCGATGATCTTATTTTTACGGGGGGTAGTACGACACGATTTACTACATACAACCCGATTACTGGCGTCTTTCATCAATCAACTGATTTCCTAAGGAAGTATTTTCCGAATTCAGACATCCTTATTCTGGCTTTCCAGCACAGCAATGGCGACCGCTGGTATAGTGGCAATAAGGGAGGTGGTTTTGTGCGGATCAGTGCCAAGGATGGCACCCTGCACCACTATACCAAAGACGGGCTCCGGGGTCGCTTTTCGTGGGGTTATTACGCAAGTCAGGTGGAAGATCAATCAGGCGATGTGTGGTTTGGGGTTAACAAAACACCTCGGCTGCTTCACTGGAATAAGCAAACGGATTGGTTCACAGAAGTAAATTTGGACACCATACCCGGTACGAAAGGCGTGAGCCTTCGGGGGATAAACAAGATAATACGAGACAGGAATGACAACCTGTGGATTGGATTTGAAGGGACAGGTTTGGTTAAATATGATCATTACAAGAACCAGACGGTCCATTACAATATTCAGAATGGACTTGCTTCAGACTTTGTCAATTCCATGGCGTTTGACAGTAAAGGTTATTTGTGGATTGGCACACGCAAGGGTCTGAGTTGTTTAAACGTGAACAAAAACGAATTGCGCACATTCACTAAAGATGACGGTTTCCCTGATGACCGATTCGTAGACGGATTTGTTTATTATGATAGTGCCTCCAATAAATTATGGTTGGGTGCTACTGCAGCAGTCATTCGGGTCGATCCGGATGATTTGCTGGAAACAACCAAACACGAAATCAGTCTTTACGTGGATGAACTCTTCATCAATAGTAAGTCTTATGCGGAAGAGCCCAGCGGAACCTTGCGCCTAAGTCCCAGTCAAAATAATATTCAGTTCCGGTTCGTTGCCGTAAACATGAGGGCAAAACCTGTTCAATTCAGTTACCGACTGGAAGGGCATGAATCTGAATGGGTGGATAACCTTTCAGGTACTTCAGCCTCGTATGCCAATCTGGAGCCTGGAAACTATAGCTTTATGGTGAGGGCTAACTACCAGGGCAATTCGGAAAGTTTCTTCTTTTCAAAACCGTTCACATTCGTTGTAGCAACTCCATGGTTTAAGACCTGGTGGTTCAGGCTAAGCGGTATTTTAGCGAGTATGCTTTCCGTTGTCCTGTTGATTCGATTCTACTATGCCCGTAAAAATGAAAGACAACGGTTTGCCTTGGAAAAGCAACAAGCAGTTGAAAAAGAGCGCACCCGAATCGCCACCGATATGCATGATGATTTTGGGGCAAGCCTGAGCCGCATTAAATTCATCAGCGAGAAGATTAAACTGAAAGCCGAGGGTGGGCCTCAGTTAAGTCACGACCTTACTAAAATTTCTGATTACAGTGATGAAATGGCTGAGAAGATGAACGAGATTGTTTGGGCCCTTAACGAACGCTACGACTCGCTTGACGATCTTGTTAGTTTTAGCCGGGCCTATGCCGCCGATTATCTGCAACATCATTCCATCACACTGGACTTTACCTCAGACACACTT
>JAYWDR010000176.1:0-6492 GCA_043779735.1 Cyclobacteriaceae bacterium
CTTTCAGTTAGCCGGCGTTTGTCAACTTGCCGTAACTGATCAAGAGGGTCCATTGAAAAGAAGCTAGAGTGCACCAAATATTTTTATCGAATTTGCGGAAGTGGCCACTTGAAGTTCTTCACTTGTCACGTTTATTAATGATGCTACCTTGAAAGCGATCAGGGGAATGTAAGAAGGTTCATTCCGCTTACCGCGATGCGGTACGGGAGCCAGGTAGGGGCTGTCAGTCTCCAAAACAATCCGTTCCGTTGATAATTCCGGCAGCACCTTATCCAACCCACCATTCTTGAACGTGGCCACCCCACCAATGCCTAAATAAAAGCCCATTTCTGTTATTTGATGAGCCTGGCTGATGGTGCCTGAAAAGCAATGAAAAATCCCGGTAAGGTTACCATCAGCGAGCGGCCTAAGAAGTTCAATCGTCTCATCCATGGACTCCCTTGAGTGAATCACCAATGGCAGTTGATACTTCTTTGCCCACTTTACCTGGATGACAAAAGCCTCCTTCTGTTGTTCCCAAAAGGTTTTATCCCAATACAAATCAGTTCCCATCTCTCCCAGTGCATAAAACTTGCGTTTGCCAAGCCATTGCTCTACCTGGTACAACTCCTTTTCAAAATCCTTTTTTACGGAACAAGGATGCAGGCCGATCATCGCGAAACATTTATCTGGATTTTTCAACTCCAGCTCAAGCATCGAATCAATTGAGGTATGGTCAATATTGGGCATGAATATCCTTTCCACACCTGCTTCTTCTGCCCGGGTGAGCATGCCTTGCCTATCTTGACGAAATTCATCAAGATAAATATGAGCATGAGTGTCGGTCCAGGTAGCTGGCATTAGGATAGTTGGCCTTTGAATGTTGACTCTAATAAATTCATAAATACTTACTAAAGATGATTAATCCAACAATAGAAGATGCGATTGCCAATACCAGCACGGCACCCGCCGCGACATCTTTTATTTTGCCGGCTAGTGCTTGATGATGTGGAGAAACCAGATTCACAAGATGTTCAAGGGCTGTGTTTAAAAGTTCTGTTGAAAGGACAAGGCCAATGCAAAGCACAATGGCCAACCATTCACCGCCTGAAATGTGAAAGTAGAATCCCACGACAACAACCATGATGGCAATGGTAACGTGAATTTTCATATTCTGCTGGCCTGAGACGCCCAACAAAATCCCGTTCAGCGCGGACCGAAAACTTTCGAATAGTCTTTTCATGCAATAACAGCTTCAACGGCTTCTTGAAGATACTTTGTTCCTGGTTTGTAATAGGACAGGCCTGTAAACTGCTCAGATTTTTCCAGTACTGTGTTCAGCGAAAATCCCTGTTGATTCGCGCATAGGGCAACCTTGTTAGCGTTAAAGTAATCAGCAAAAAAGATTTGTTCCGGTTGCCGGGGGGTTGGAACTAAAACCGCCCTCTTACCCAAAGCGATCAGGTCCATTATCGTGCTGTAGCCGCTCCGGCAAATCACCAGGCCGGAAGACAAGATCGCCTCCTCGAGCTCCTTGGCTGGTAAATGATTCACAACTTCCAAACATCCCATTTGTCGATGAAATGCTTTACCGGGTTCCCCTGCAACGAGCAGTGACTTCCGACCAGAGGCAGACAGCTGAACTGTTAGCAGGTTCTCAAAAATAGTTCGCTGTGGCTCCGGACCAGAAACGAGTGCGAGGATCTCATACTTCTGTTCAACCACCCCCATGTTACCAAACCGTGAAAGCCACCCAATAAACTTTAGATTTGGAAAATCTTCAGGGATAAAAGGTTGGGTTAGCGCACTTCCGGGCGTATCAGGCACCCAGACCTCTTCATACTTTTTGATATAACCCTGCAGTAGAGAATTGACAAAGGTTGAAGCCCACGCAAAACCACTGGGCATCAGTAATCTCACCTGGTGAGTGATGAAAATGCATTTTGCGGCATGAGAAAAGCAGCCATAGCGGTTATCGGAGACGACAATATCAATTGAATGCTTGAGTACAATCTTTTCAATCAGCTTGTGCTCTGCATGTATCGCTCGCACAAACTTTGGGAACTGCGCCAATAGCTTTAACACCATAGCATTTTTGGTCGAATATTCCGGCCGATAAGGCGGCAAGTCAATAAAAGCCAGTGCCGGAAATTCAAGTCGCAGCAGTTGGAGGGCACCCCCTGAGGAGGCTAGCCAAATTTCACATCCCAGCCGTTGGAATTCCCTAATGACCGGAATGCAACGAGTGGCATGGCCGAGGCCCCAATCAAGAGCACATACAAGAACTTTTTTCATTCCGATTGTAGCGACTGTCCCAATTGTCCTTTTGCTATCAGGATCATGAACAAAGATCAGGAATTCAAAGCAGTGATTTAAACGTGTAGCCTAAACCCGCCAGCTGATCAATAAACCTGGGCAGTACATACATCATATTCTTTTCTGCCTTATGGCTGTCGTGAAATACGACGATTGAACCAGGGCGTGCGGCCCTGAGAGCACCCCTCAGACAATAATCAGGTGACAGACTTTGGGCGTAGTCGTGCGTGAGAACATCCCACATTACAATCTTGTGCCCTTTAAGCGATTTGATTTGCCGGCGGGTGATTCTGCCATAAGGGGGGCGAAAGAGACTCTTGATGCCGGATGATTGATCCTGACCGTGAATTTGATCTTCACATAGTTTGACATTGTCGAGATAGATTTGGGTGCTGGTCTTCCAGCCACTGAGGTGATGGAAGGTGTGATTGCCAATGATGTGGCCACCCTGGACCACCCTTCTAAATACTGAAGGATGGTTGACGATGTTGTTGCCAATGCAAAAGAAGGTGGCCTGAGCTTTTGATTTTTGTAACACCTCCAGGGCAAACTCAGTAGGGCCTGACACTGGGCCATCATCAAAGGTGAGGTAAATTTCCTTTGCTGAAGTCTCAATCCGCCATGTAAGTGTAGGATAGAGCCAGGGCAAGAAAGGGGGAGTGCGGAATAGGTTCACGCTAATCTGGCTCTGAATATCATGGCATAACAAAGGTAAAGAGCAGGTTAATACTATTGAACACGGCAGGTGAGCATGGTGATATCATCCCTGTAACTGTTGAGCCCCTTAAATCCATCAAGCCCGACAATAATATCCTGATGAATAGTATTCAGGTCTTTATAGTGGTTCTTTTCAAAATAGCTGATGAGGGATTCCTGACCATACTCTTCGCCTTTTTCATTGACTGTCTCTGTCAATCCGTCGGTATAGCAAAAAAGAAGAAAATCATCCAGGTCCGTGACAAAGCCCTCTTTCAAAAACGGTAGAGGATGCATTGCGCCAAGCACGGTACAACCATCCTCCAAGAGTCGAATCCCATGCTTTTTATCCCAAAGTAAGGGGGGATTATGTCCTGCGTTTACATAGACAAGTGTTTTCAGATTGACATCATAAATTCCTCCGAAGAAAGTAATGAACCTCTCACCTTTCGTACTCTCAAGCACCTGGTAGTTGAGAGCCTCCACAATTTCTGACAGGTTTGGCATCTGCCTCAGCAGCGTACGCAACGAGGCCTGGAAGTTAGACATCATTAACGCTGCAGCAATCCCTTTGCCGCTCACATCAGCCACACACAGCAGGAACTGATTTTTGTTGATGGGTACATAGTCATAATAATCGCCACCGACCAGGTCATGCGGAAGGTAACTGGCTACCATCTTTAGCCGGTCAGTATCTGGTAACTTATCCGGGAACAGAAACTGTTGCACATCACTGGCAATCTCTAGTTCCTTGCGAAATGCCTCCTGCTCGAGTTGCTTGCGGGCGAGTTTTTTATTTTCAATCGCGACCGTAATAATATTGCTTAGGGCCTGGATGAACTTGATACCATCTTCAGCATCATGATTGAGTTTATTCGATTCCAATCCACCCACGAACACCACGGCCAGTGTATCATCTTGATGGGCCACAGGAATTACCAGATCAAATTCATGGAAATCACATTCGCCATCAAATTCCGAAAGCCGGTGAACCTGCTTGATCAAGTGAAACCGATCATCCAGCTGACTTTTCAGGAAATTCTGTTTTGAACCGAAATTCACCTGGCATCTCCATTTTTCATCAAAAACATAGAGTGCCAGTTTTCGAATATTGAGGTTGGAACGGAGTGTGAAATTAAAAATCTTATAAAGCGACTCCTCCGAAACGTTGCTATTGATGGCCTGCGTGATTTCTAGCAGGGCGTTCAGTTCCAGCTCCTTGCGGTCTAATTTCTTTTGCAACTCTACTGATTCCACCTCTTTCATGATACCTTAAACGGCAAAAATAGAAGAAAATTACCCAGCGTGTTCCACTACGTCACTTATAATTTCTTTCCTTCCATCGGTAAGACGTCAGGAGCGAAGACAGGCCAATGACAGTCACATAGATAGGATAAAGAATTTGCAACGCTAAGAAAGCCAGCATATCAAATCTGCTTTCGAGGAAACGGCTTACCCAAAAAAGAAATACGCCTTCTAAAAAAAGCTTACCCATCACCAGACTCAGGCTTCCATCTGGTGCATGGAAATTAGTAATGATTAACCCAACGAAAGCAACCTGCGATACAAAAATGAAAACCGCCATTAGTTGAGCGAATCGATCGGAGTTATGCTTCCACTTACTCGCCCAGCGAAGACGCTGATAAAACAAATCAGGGATGGTCCTTTGGGGATGAGAGCTTACGACAGCCCCATAGAAATTCATAAACTTAATGCCGTCCGGATAAACGTTAAGAATCTTTCGCATCAGAAACTCATCGTCACCGGATGCAATCTGGAAATCACCTGCGTATCCCTTCACCTCATTGAATACATCTTTTCGAAAGGCTAGGTTAGCTCCATTGCACATGATGGGATGAGTCAGGCCAATGGCGGCTGCAGTAGACCCTGTCAGGCTGATAAATTCGGCCACCTGCAGGCGGGCGAAGAATGAGTTGTTAGAAATCAGCTTTACTGCGCCCACCACCATTTTGCTGTCAACCTCTTCAAAATAGGGCGTGAGACATTGAAGCCAATTCTTAGAAAACCTACAGTCAGCATCAGTCGTGGCAATGATATTAAAATTTGCTTCCTCTATACCAAGTTGCAACGCTGCCTTTTTACCCTGCCATTGGTCCGACAGATCAAAAAGTCTCATATTGGAAAAATCGGTGATAAGGGACTTCGCTTTTTCATACGTTCCATCCGTGGAGTGATCGTTGACAATCACCACTTCAAATTTTTCGAGAGGATAGGCGATGGTCGAAAGGTCATGGATAAGGGATTGAATATTCTCTTCCTCATTTCTTACGGCCACCACAATAGAAATACAGGCTACAGAATTACCTCTATTGGGCATCGTTTGTCTACGGACTCTGACCCAGCCAAAAAGAAAGGCTAACAGTAGCAGGCAGTAAAAACTTAAAATAATGCTGAAAACCACTGTCATTGAAAAGATGTCTGTAATTTAGGGCGTGGGCAAAGTTGAAAAAAAACCAGTAAAAGCAAATGCACCGGTCAAGGAACGGGTCATCCTGGGTCTTGACCCCGGTACGAACGTGATGGGCTACGGGCTCCTTCTTATTCGCGGAACCGATATGACGATCCTTCAATTTGGGGTTATTCAGTTGGGAAAGTATCAAACCCACGAACTCAAGCTCAAGAAAATTTTCGAAAGGGTACTTGGTTTGGTGGATGAATTTATTCCAGATGAAGTGGCATTGGAGGCTCCTTTTTACGGAAAGAATGTGCAGTCAATGCTAAAACTCGGGCGCGCACAGGGGGTAGCCATGTCGGCTGCGTTATACCGCGAAATTCCGATTACTGAATACGCGCCTAAGAAAGTCAAGCAGTCGGTGACCGGCAATGGAAATGCCTCCAAAGAACAGGTTGCCCGAATGTTGATGCAAATTTTTAATCTCCGCGAACTGCCAAAACTTCTGGATGCGAGCGATGCCCTGGCAGTGGCAGTGTGTCATCATTATCAAAAGGGAGCAGAGAAAAATAAGAAGAGTTCCTGGGAGAGTTTTGCAAAAGAGAACCCAAAGAGAATTCGTTGATTCGTTAATTTCGAATCATCATCAACGAATTAACACATCAACGAATTAACGAATCAAGTCTTCGTCATTTCAAAGATCCCGAACCCAAAACGGCATCCGAAGTTGTTCTTGATTTTTTCTTCCGTCACTTCCACATTTTCTTGAAGATCTCCTCCATCGTCGACATAGGAAAAATAATCAAGAGTGTAGTCTGGTTTAAATATTCTTAAGAGATATTCCATACTGAAGACCCGGTGGGCATTGAATTCGATACGCTGTGGGCCAATCGGCGTGGAGAAATAAAACTTCCCTCCTTTCATCAACACCTTCTTGATATTCTCCAATCCTTTCAAATGACCATTCGCATCGACGGTGTCCCCGTACCGGCCCAATCCGAAGTGTTCGATCACATTGAGCGATGACAAGGAATCAGTGTACTCATGCCATGCTGTAGATACATCCATGAAATCCGCCGTCACAAAAC
>JAYWDR010000177.1:0-2165 GCA_043779735.1 Cyclobacteriaceae bacterium
TACGGAAGTCAACGCCGTTTTGTAATTCTTGGATTGAATTTGTTGAACGGCCTGCATCAACCAGGCCTCACGATATAGCTGACGGCTGTCCGTGGCTCCTTCGTACGGAAGGACAGTTGTGTTGGCAAGTAAATCGGTACATGCTTTGTATTGTTTGTTTAGCACTAGAGTCTTGGCGAGAAGCATGGCTAGCCGGAAATCCTGAGGAAACCATCTGCTATACTGTTTTGCGGTCGTAAGCGCCTCCATATACCTTTTCTGCTCAATAAAATGGCTGATCAATAGTTTGCCGTATCTCCATTGATTAGGATTCAACTCGGTGGCCTTGCTCAGGTATTTTGTCTTGTTCCCGTCGTTAGTCAATGATGCCATCGCGGCATAGAAAGGCGAAAAATCCGGATTGGCACATTGAGCAAATAGTTCTCTCGCGCGTTGCTGATTATTCCTGCTCCAGTAAATCAATCCCAGGTAATATTTTGGTTCCCACCGCGTAGTTTGGCTTGTGACCCATTCAAGTACTACCGCTGAACTTGATCGAAATGGGAATATCAATTCAGGTGAACTGGCGTTGGCTTTGTCAATATATTGTTTGGAATCACCGCCCTTTGCATTTCTTAACAAGTATGCAATCCAGTATTGCACTTCCGGATTCGCGGGCGCCAACTTCAACACTTCTAAACATTCCTTCTCCTGCCCTAAGGAAAGATACCAGTCTGCCAGCTGAAGATAGGTCTCCTGTGGCATCTCATTTCGGATCAGCGAGATGAACTTGCTCTTCGAAATTTCAGAGTTCTGCGAGCGGAACTCTTCAAAACGAGTAAAGTGATTCAATGGATTTAGTTTACCCAGAATGGCAAGGGCAACCACTGCCTTTTCCTTTTCATTGGTAATCCTATAGGTCAACGCCAAAAGTTGGTAAGCTTGCACGTTACTGGCATTTACCTCCAAGCTCTTGCTTGCGTATTGTATTGCCCTCATAAAATCATTTTCCCTGAAATAGACTTTACTTAATTCCAGGTAAGAAGCGCTTCGATAGTCTCCTCCCATGGCTGAAATATCAAATCCATCCTTCGCATCGGCAATGTTCCCTGCCTGCACGTTTGAAAGACCATAATAAAAATTGGCTTCAGGATCATAGGTATCGATAGCTAGTGCCTTCCGTGCATAGGCAAGTGCCTTTTGGTATTCCATATTTCGGTACATGAGCATAGACATCTCCGAAAGTGCGGGCAGGTAATTCGGATCCAAAGCCAGACAACTTCTCAATTTCTCTTCTGCCTGCATATACGACCGCCCACGGACATGCTCCTTGCCCTGCAGATACAAACCATAAGCGGAGTTCCAGTTAAAGTCTTTTGGCGAATCAACAGGACGATTCAACACGCCGTCCTTAGGGTTTGAGCTATACCGCAATTTAGTATCACCAAGTGTCACGGTTACGTTGTCTGGATTTCCATTGAACCTGACTGAATCCGAAAATAGTCTTAACGTTTTTAAGCTCAGGGTCTTAGAATATACAAGCAGATCGCCCTCCACCACTTTTAATTCTTCTTTCAATTCCTGTAAGGGCGAAAAAAACAATTTCAGATATCCCTTTGTAACACGAACATTCAATGCCCCATAGGCGTTGGCTTGCACAAACCCATTGGTTCCTTTTATCGGGAACCAGTATTCGGTCCAGCTATCAGAGGCAGAGGGGGCAAATCCACGATGCTTGAAAGGTGTGAATGTGCTCTGGTCGCCAGTTTGATTAAATAATCTGCCCGACTGCACCTCAACATATTGGCCATCGGTATCTGTCAACAATTTTTCCCAGATCATGCCTTGCTGCGAAAGACCCCAAATCCAGATTTTCTTTCCCGCCTTCTCATCGTGCGGTGCATATCGGCCCATGCCAAAATTTTCATTGTGCCAATACGCACCGAAAAAATCTGTGTACTTGCCAAAAACATGGTACGACTTATACCCGCCAAAGTTGTTCTGCTCATAAAATGAAATGTCCTTATCATTCTGAGGGTTGATTTTCCAATTGCCATATTCCCCACCATGTCCAATATACCGGTTGCCCGGATAGACGAACTCAAGATTGCCGGCGGCCTTAATACCGGTGTTCATCCAGGTGTAGTAAGGTTGTTCAAGGGGCGTGGAATTATTCCAGAAGGAGC
>JAYWDR010000178.1:0-2165 GCA_043779735.1 Cyclobacteriaceae bacterium
GCGCACGCTTCCACCACTATTGTAGCTAGGTTTTTCAAAGAAAAATGTGCCGGCATAGTGATGACTGCCGAGTTGGAAAATGCAAGAAAAGTACTGCAGAATGCCGAAAAGCCCTTCACAGCCATTATGGGAGGAGCGAAAATATCCGACAAAATTCAGATCATAGATCAGTTGCTGGACAAAGTTAATCACCTGATCATAGGGGGGGGTATGTCCTATACTTTCTTCAAAGCACTGGGCGGAGACATTGGGAAATCGTTGGTAGAAGAGGACAAACTTTCGCTGGCCAAGGAATTGATTCAGAAAGCAAAAGCAAAAGGGGTGGAACTCCATCTGCCGATCGACTCCATTGCGGGAGATAAGTTTGATGCCACCGCCAACATAAAAGTAGTCAACAATACATCTATCCCCGACGGTTGGATGGGGCTTGATATCGGTCCGCAGGCACAGCAAGTTTTCTCTAAAATCATTGAAGGGTCAAAGACCATACTATGGAACGGTCCGATGGGCGTATTTGAAATGAAGAAATTCGAGAAAGGAACCAAGACTGTGGCTGAGGCTATAGTGCGTGCAACAAAAATGGGTGCCTTCTCCCTCATTGGCGGTGGCGACTCAGCTGCAGCGGTATCCCAATTTGGCTTCAATGAAAAAGTAAGTTATGTTTCTACAGGAGGGGGCGCCTTGTTGGAATATTTCGAAGGAAAAGTATTGCCTGGAGTAAAAGCTTTGGAGTAGTGGTCTATTCAGGCCCGCTATTGAGCCCCTTTGTTGAACAGACCATTACAGCACGGAGGTCTGTTTTTATGGCCGGTCGCCATTCTTTATCATTGTCACTCTATCTTGTTCCTGAATTATGTATGGATCCGGGCAATTTTCAAAAATCTTAGTTCTTTGTCTGGTAGCTCTCCTGGCTGGCCTGACGTTCCTATTCTATCATGGTCCATCAATTATTCAAAAGGACAGCTCTGCCAACAGTCCTGAAAATGCAAAGATCTGGCATGCGCCAGACACTGCGACGATCCCAAGGAATGATGAAGGCAACCTGATCCGCTATGGGCGCGACCTGATTGCGAGAACTTCCTACTACCTGGGTCCGCGAGGAAAGGTGATGAATATAAGCAATGGTATGAATTGTCAGAACTGTCATCTGGAGGCAGGCACGAAATTCTTTGGCAACAACTACGGATCAGTTGCTGCCACCTATCCCAGATTTAGACCCCGGTCCGGCCATATTGATAGTATTGAGAAGCGAGTCAACGACTGTCTGGAACGCAGTCTCAACGGCAAGGCACTCGATTCTCTCTCCAAAGAAATGCGGGCGATTATTTCTTATGTCCAATGGCTCGGCACAGATATTCCCCGTGGCACAATGGTCTTGGGGTCAGGCTTAGCCGACTTACAATGGTTGGAGCGCGCCGCGGACCCAACCATAGGAAAACAAAAATTTGTTGAGAAGTGCCGGGTTTGTCACGGCTCATCAGGCGAAGGTTTAAGACTCTCAGCTAACAGTGCCTACATTTACCCGCCAACATCGGGGGAAAACAGCTTCAATACCGGAGCAGGTCTCTACCGAATTTCCTCATTTGCCAAATACATCCGAGCCAATATGCCCAATGGCGCTACCTATGAAAACCCGATCCTTACCGCAGAGGAATCATGGGATATTGCTGCCTATGTAGTGAGCCAGCCAAGACCTCGTAAGAATTTCACCCAGGACTGGCCGAAGATCAATTCAAAACCCATTGACTATCCTTTCGGACCTTATGCTGACAATTTTAGTGAAGAGCAGCATAAGTATGGACCGTTTAAACCAATGATGTCAAAGAAATAAATAGACAACTATGAGAAACTTACTTTTAACCCTATTCGTAGCTTCTTCATTCGCTACAACAGCTCAAAAGACCGATGGGATAATCGACCTTAAGGTTCACAGGATTGTAATGCAATTCTCAGCAGGTGATTCTTTGGAGCAGGTATCCATCATTGGGCAAGTTGGCAATATCCGCACAGCCTGGCCCAATGCACAAATAGAAGTGGTGTGCCACGGCTCAGGGCTGGATATGTTGACTACTTCCAAATCCAAGGTCGCCAGGAATGTATTGGACTTGTCGTCCAAAGGCGTGGTCTTTGCGGCTTGCAATAACACCATGCGCAAGCGAAATCTC
>JAYWDR010000179.1:0-6456 GCA_043779735.1 Cyclobacteriaceae bacterium
CAAGTACGAAGAATTTGGTATTTGCTGTGTCGATAGTGAATGATCATACGAACACCCATCACCAAAATACAGAGCGTATAGATGAAACCATAAAGAAAAAATCTTCCCGCTTCGTGCCCGCTCAGCAATCTGCTCATCGGGTCAACCATGATTATCCAATTGGTCATGTATTCGGGATAAAAATAAAGAAGAACGTAAAATGCCATTAGCCATGCGCCAGTCATCATGCCAAGCCATTGCACGTTTTTCATTGCATTGAAAAAAATGCCGTTGTTTTTGATGCCGGGCAGAACGTGAAGTTTTGGTAAGATATAAAGCATAGCACCGAAAATGCATAAGCCGATGGTGAGAAAAAGAAAAAGAGAAGGGTTGCTTCTTATCGGGCTGATGGCCGATGCTTTGACTAAAGAGTATTTCAAATCCTTCACAGCATAGCGGTCAAAACCAAACTGACTGACTATACCATAAGTACGTATGTTGTCAGCCACATTTTGAAGCTGCTCGCGTGATGCCACCTGGCCCTCCAGCCAACTTCCATAGTCTTTGAAGGCCTTACACTTAAAGTTATTTCTCTCATCCGCTCCCTTAAAAATCGAATCAACGGAAGTAATCGAAAACTTTCCTTGGTTAAAGGAAGCCAACTTATCAATTTCTTCGTCTGAAAATCCAAATGAAGCCAATTGCTTTTCATTTACACGCCCAAAGGCAGATGACAATTCAGCAGCAAGTTTGAAATTGGAAGAAATTCGGATACCATTGATTCCTTCCGTTTCCAGAAGAAATGCATCCGCCTTTTTCTCGTCACTGATCGTACTATGTACAATCTCCGGTGTGAGTCTATAGCTCGACCAAAAGAACGAAAGATTGAAAATGGCAAAGCCAGTGATAAATAAGACAAGACCAATTGCTTTAACAAATTTCATAGTAGGCCTTTTGATCAGTGCATCAATTGGTGAATTTCTCCAAATTGCTTTTGAAATTTATTGACAATCTCCTCCTCGTGCCGTTGAGAAAACTCAGGATCGAAATTGGCTTCATCTAAGTGTCCCATCACAAAGGCAACGCTCTTTCCTTCCCGAAGCCATGTATCAAAACATTCGTGCCTCATGCGGATTCCGAAGGTGTTCAATCCCAGGAATTGGTGCGTATTTCGATCCCACACCACATGCACACATTTTACTCCGCTGTCATGCTCCCAATAAAAATCGGCCTCCTTTGGCCTTAGGTCGTTCCAAACGTTGCCATAAGTCTGGTATTCGATATCAAAAAACTTGGCTGAATTGAACCACGGTCCAGGGTTATACTTCGTTTTATTGCCACAAATCGTTTGGGCGACCACCTCTCCCATCATGCGTCCGGTGTACCATACTTGCTCAATGATCCTTCTGCCAGGCAATTCGTATTTCCTCTCCACGCAATCACCCAACGCATACACATCCGGCACGTTAGTCTCTAAGAATTCATTTACCAAAACACCTCCTTTTGTTTCAATGCCGGAGCCTTTCAGAAAATCAATATTGGGGGAAACGCCTGCCGTTAATCCCACAAATTGGCATTCGATGGCTTCACCTGTGCTTGTGATGGCTGATTTTACTCTTCCGTTTTTATCGGATAGAATTTCTTTCAGTTCCGTGTTGAGCATTAAGTTCACATGGTGAGATCGCACATGCCTGCTGATGAGGTTTGCTTCTTGTTCTGGCAGAATGTTGCTCCAGAATTCCGACTCGCGCACCAGGCATGTGACGCCAATTTTTCTGGTGAGCAGCATCTCTGCCATTTCAATGCCAATCAGACCACCACCCACAATTACCGCATGTCGAATGTCTTTGGAATTCTCTTCCAGTAGCTCCAGATCCTGATAGCTGTAGAGTCCTTGTACGCCACTCAACTCCTGGCCGGGCCATCCGAATTTGTTCGACCTTGAGCCGGTCGCGATCACCAGTAGGTCATACTGGATTTTGTTTCCGGATTTCAATTCAAGTGTTTTTGAAACCGTTGATATCTTATTAACATGATCCTGAAGCAAATCAATTCTGTTTTTTTTCCAAAAACTATCTTCATACGGTTTGGTATGCGCAAACTTCATGTGGCCCATGTAGATGTACATGAGTGCGGTGCGCGCAAAGAAAAACTCAGTCTCGGAGGAGATGATCGTGACCTTATCGTTGGATCGCTTGCGGATATGTCGCGCCGCTGTTGCGCCGCTGATTCCGTTGCCGATGATGACGATATGTTTCATGTGTTAAAAAAACCGAAAAATCACAAGCTATTTAGTCCTGTCTCTGACAATTGTCTTGGTGAATACAAGTTGCATTCTGCTGAGAAGAACCACTTTTCAAATGCAACTTCAAAAACATGGTAGAATCAATACATTTTTGAATAGTACTCCGCTGCCATACGATTTGAGTCAAATTGGGGAATTACGTCTGCCCAGCCTTGTCGCATGATTTTATACCACATTTCTGGTTTCTGATAGTAGGTGGGCACCAATTCTCTTTCAAGGATTTCATATATGCGGTCGGCCTCAATCTTGTTTTGTGCTGCCTCCGGTAATTTGCGGTCGGCTGGCTCAATGGAGAAACAATTTTTACCATGTTGGGCGAACTCAGGGACCCATCCGTCTGGGATGGAAAAATTGATGCTACCGTTCATGGCTGCCGTCATTCCCGACGTGCCTGAAGCTTCCCTGTACAGTTTGGGATTATTAAGCCACACATCGGAGCCTCGCTTGAGCAAGGCTGAAAGTTTTAGTTCATAACCGGTAAGAATAGTGCAATGGGGCAGTGACTTTGTTTTCCAACGAATGTCATTGAACATCTCGATTGACCCCGCATCGCCGGGATAGGGCTTGCCCGCCCAAATTACTTGCACTGGATATTTTGCATCATTGACAATTCGTAGAAACCTCTCAAAATCCTGAAGCAGCAGATTTGCCCGCTTGTACCCGGCAAACCTTCGTGCCCACACAATGGTCAAGACATTTTCGTCAAATTTTTTCCCGGTTTGGTCAACTACAAAAGCAAACAACTGCCGCTTCAATTCCTTTTTCCGCCGCACCACTTCCTCACTGGAATCCTGTTTAAATCCACCATCCAATACTTCATCTTTCCAGTACGCATGGTTCTGGGCATTGGTAATAGCCTTAATCTCACAAATTCTCTCATATCCTTTCCACATGTCCCGAGACACCTGTCCGTGTAGCTGCGAAACACCATTCGCGACCTTGGCCATGCGTAAAGCAGCCAATGTGTAGTTCAATGACTTGCTTTCCGGTTCTACCAGGGCTTTGTACTGTTCTTTGGTGACACCATCAAAAAAACTCATTACTTCCAGGGTGGCCACATCACGTTCCTCATTCCCAGCTACTTCCGGCGTGTGGGTGGTAAATACTACACGCTTCTTCACCTCGTTGAGGTTTTTGTACTTGTCCCAGAGATAAAAACAAAGCGGCAAGGCATGGCCCTCGTTCATATGATAAATTTCCGTTTCACGCCGTAGGATATTCAACAATTTGGCGCCACCGTACCCTAGCAAACTTGACTGTGCAATGCGAGCACTATCATGAGGATCATATAGGCGGTCACTAATCGTTTGGGCGAGGTGATCGTTTTCAGGAATATTCGTCGTCAAAAGAAAGAGGGGTGCTGTATTAAATACTTCAGGCCTTAACAGCATTGCCTTCACCTTCACTTCGTGCTTGTGGATGGTAATAAAGAAGCTTATGCCGGTATCAATGAGAAAAGAATAGTCTTTTTCAATGAAGCCCACTTTCATGGTGCCATCCATATTTCGCTCCTGGTCGTAGTAACCATATTTCCACAGAATCCCAATACCAATAAAATTCTGTTTCAATTCGAATGCGCTGCGCATATGTGAGCCCGCCAGGAAACCAAGACCTCCGCTGTAAATTTTAAGTGCCTGATCAATGGCAAACTCCATCGAGAAATAGGCAACGGGCTTAGAAAACTTTTTGTCGAAAGTATAGGGGAAGAGATTAGAAATGTCAAACATTCTTAGTATTGATAAATAATAAAGACAAAAAGAATCAAATTCTTGAAATAAAAAACAAACCTACTACATAAAATCTGTAGATAGATTTATAAAGCTGAAAAAACCAAGTCGCTGAACTTATTGACCATTATAAGGACGGCTTTATCTGACAAGGTAGGACTCTTTGAAGCAGAGGAAGCAAAGGTGCCTTCGTGACCCAGTAAATTAATAGAGAAGCCATTCACTTTAATCACCTGTGTTATAAAAATTGATTTTGTTGACTGGATTGGGTTTATTTTAATGACTTCTCCCTTCTCGTTTAGTTTTATAACATAAGGACTCGATTCACTTTCAGTCACTTTGGTTCTGAACTCCTTTCCATGCAGGTCTTTGATGATAGAATAATTGCCAATAACCAGGCAACCGTCTATGACATTGATCAAGTCTGTCACAGAACCCGTCAGGTCAATATTTCTTCTCCATATCGCATCGCCCAGGGCATTTATTCCTGTTAAGGTCACAGGCTCTGACACACTAAAGTCTTGCTTTTCGTCAGTACCTTTCAACAAGATGACGAATGAATTGCTGTGCTCGACATAGGCGAGCTTGCGTGGGAAATTTCTTTCTTTCAATTTTATTTTGAATTTTTCCTCTCCTTTTTCATTGAGGTATACCATCATATTGAATGAATTTGATGCCTTGGCCATTTGACTTGTCCGAATGACAAAAGCGCATCCCTCTTGCGTAAGCAAGAAGGGGCCTAACAGATTATTTGCATCAGACACCTTTCGGATGCTGTCGGACTTGAAATCAAAATTCTTGATCCATGCCAGTTTGCCATCAGGATTAACCCTGACAACAAAGCTGATTACGTTGTTGAGCTTCTTATCAATGCTGTACACGCCCGCCAGGTACATGCTGCCATCATGATTTTTCCTGGCTTCAAGGGTTATCGGTTCACCTTTGAGAAGCAGTTCGGGGGTGACCGCGTGCACCTTATACGCGAAGGTCAGTTTTCCAAGTTTTACTACTTTAGCATCTTCCGCAACGTTGGAAATCGAGGCTATGGCAACCAGCGAGGACCTTAAACCCGCCGAGTACTCGTTCATTGTGGTCTCAATAAATTTCCTTTCATCTTCAGCGTACTTCTTAAGTCCTTCGGTGGTACCATAAAATTTCTCAAAAAATTCCTGATGCTTTCTAATTTTATCGGTAAGCAAATAACCATTCACATGCTCTAGCAAGGTATCCGCCGAGCGGTTCGAGTAGATCAACCCGCTGAACATTTCTGCATTTCGTAAATAGTTAGTGGAGTCAGGGGCCACGGTCTTTGACTTCATCAGCCATTGTTGTTTAAAGGCCTTGTATTCAAGCAGCGCCAGCACCAGGGATTGCTTGTCATAGTTATTGAGGTTAAATACCAATTGCTTGTCCAACTTAAATGGCATCACAGGCTGCCCACCAGAAGCATTAAGACTTGCGATGGACTCATCCAATTTCTCCTCATTGCGTACTAATTTTATCCTTAAGGCGGCGATATCAGTGCTTACACTCTTCTTTACTGCATCGACCCATGTTGCGTAATCCCAAAATTCCACTTCATCAGTCAAGAAATTCATCCTTGTAATTAACCCATCTAATCGATAGGTAATAATTGGCTTGATATGATATTTCTGTTTGTGATAGGCAATCGGATAATCCTTGGTTAGTACCATGTACTTATCAAAATAGAATTTAGCTGAATCAAAATCATGCTTCAGCTGACTGAGTTGCTTGTCAATGGTGGGATCAAAATACAAATACAGGTCATCAATACTCAAGTAGCTATCATTCACTTTCGCAAATTCCTTGACAGCCTTGTCGTAAAAATTTACACTCCTGGTAAAACTTTGATAAATGGGTGGTACTTTTTGCAAAAGTTGAATAGCCGAATCATATCCGTTGCTCAATTTTTTTTCTATTAGCGCGGGTTCTACAAACGGCTTGCCTTTGCTATCGAATGTCTTGAAGACGGGGAAGTAATACTCATTGTTCTTCAACATTTCCTTATCGTCCAGCAACTGTATGCATTTGAGGAACCGTAACTTTGCCTGGTCGGCGTTGGCCATTACGTATTCAATTTCAGTTAGTGGATCTGCTGCCTTATAGTTCGCCTCATAGACGAGTGCCAATCTGAAATTTGCGTTTGGGTGATCGGGGTCCTCGGCGACATACTCCGCCAATGCATTCCTTCGCTCCGCATTGCTCATGGTTGCCAGGGCGGGAAACATATCTTTGTATTTCACCCGCTGCGCAATGGTATTTACACTAAAACCTAATCCAGCCAACATCAGCAAGGATAGTACGACCCTTTTCATATGCTCAATATTTTCAACTCCACCCTCCGGTTTGTCGCCCGATTAGCATCACTATCATTGGGAACTTTCACCTGCGATTCCCCATATCCTTTTGCTATAAAGCGGTCCG
>JAYWDR010000180.1:0-2160 GCA_043779735.1 Cyclobacteriaceae bacterium
TGAATTAGAACTGGAAGTGATGCTGCCGAAAGGCTCTAACTCTGGCCTTTATTTGCAAGGGCGCTATGAAGTACAGTTGTTTGATAGCTGGGGTGTGAAGAATGCTAAATACTCTGACATCGGTGGTATTTTCAGAAACTGGGAGAAGGAATCAGGAAAAATCTACATGGGAAAAGCTCCATTGAGCAATCCTTGCAAAGCACCTGGCTTGTGGCAATCATTAAAAATTTCTTTCAGGGCACCTAAGTTTGATATGAGTGGAAGAAAAATTGCCAATGCTCAATTCGCTTCAGTCGTGCTTAATGGAATAAAAATCCATGATCATGTAGAAGTGCCCCTGCCAACTGGAGGCCCAATTGAAAATAATGAAAAGTCAACAGGCCCGCTTATGATTCAGGGTGATCACGGAGCGGTTGCCTTTAGAAATATTCGTTATAAAGTAATGAGGGATATTAACATTTCTATTACCGATCTTTCCTACAAAACATACAAAGGTAATTTTAAAGAAGTAGCACAATTTGCAACCGCAAAACCTATAAAATCAGGAACCTCTAAGGAACTAACCTGTGAAGTGCTGGAAGATGAAAATGGATACGGTCTCATATACAATGGAACCGTAACCGTGCCTGAAGAAGGCGATTATACTTTTATAGCTGGATATAGCGGGGGAATTGTTCTTACCATTAATGATGAGACCATAGTCAACGTTCAGCGACCCGATTCAGGTGGCCAAGTGTTTGGTACACTCCGATTAAAAGCAGGCAACTATCCTATTGTAATTGCCAATTTCAAAGACGCATCCTGGATGCCACCACGGCTCGGGTTGACAGCACGACTTGTCGACTCCTATCCTGTCGTACTCAATGCCTACAATTCTTATCCACCCGATGATGATCCTACTTCTCCCATTCTAATCAACGCGGGTGCGCAACCTAAATTACTTCGCGCCTTTATCGACTTCAAAGGAAAAAGAAGCGATCGTCTTACGCACACAATTGGGGTGGGCGATCCGAGCGGTGTGAATTATGTTTATGATTTGGAATCGGGGAATCTTGCCTGCGTATGGCGAGGTGATTTTGTAGATGCTACACCCATGTGGCACGACCGCGGTGATGGATCGTTCAAGCCGTTAGGGGCCGCACAATATATGTTCATCAATCAGCCGCTGGCTTTTTTATCAAACTCAACAGAAGCATTTCCGACAGTAAGCAAAGAATCGGAATTTCGTACCAAAGGATATATTATTGAAGATGAAACAAACCGCCCTGTTTTTAAATATCTGTATCAGGGCATGGAAGTAGAGGACAAGATTTATCCAGATGATAACGGCAGGATTATCACGCACGAGGTGTCATTGAAATCACGCAGCACAAAAAGTGGCCTCTACTACAAACTTGCTGAGGGTGCTACCATAACCCCTATGCCAGATGGGTCTTACTCTATCGACAAACAATATTATATCAAAACAATAGGGGCATCTGTACGTGAAGTAAATGGGAAAAAAGAGTTGATTGTGGCAGTAGAAGGAAGCGGCATAAAATATTCAATCATTTGGTAAACCGTAAAGGATAAGAAACATGAACAATCCGATAAAGAAATTTTTAACACCTTGTTTATTAATATTGGCAATTACAGCTTCAGCCCAAGTGAAACTTGTTTCTGAGGATGATTATTATAAAATCATAAGCATCCCTGCGCCAGAGGGTGTGCTGCTTGAAGTGGGCGGTGTGGCTTCCTTACCAGATGGGCGAATTGCGGTCTGTACCCGCAGAGGCGATGTGTGGATGATTGAAAATCCTACGATGGAGAATAGCACCCCTCCTGTCTATTCGCTTTTTGCCAGTGGATTGCACGAACCATTGGGCTTACTTTATAAAGACGATGCTTTGTATGCCGCACAGCGCGGGGAGTTGACGAAGTTGATGGACACCAATGGCGATGGCAAAGCAGATGTTTATGAAACCATTTATGCCTGGCCTATCTCTGGCCATTATCATGAATATTCCTTTGGGCCAAAGATGACGCCTGATGGAAGTTTTTTTGTTACAGGCAACGTTGCATTTGGCGATGAAGAATGGTGGCGGGGTGAAAGCCGGAAACCATGGCGCGGTTGGACAATGAAAATTCATCCCGATGGAACGATGGAACCTTGGGCAACGG
>JAYWDR010000181.1:0-6439 GCA_043779735.1 Cyclobacteriaceae bacterium
CGGTGCGCCTCTCACATTTATCTGCCGAAATCCTATGCAGGCAGACCACGTAGCGTATGCTTACGCCGAAGCTTCAGCATAGGCGCTACGGGTCGCGTACTACGCGGTTCGTTAAGCATACTATAGCCGCTCTTTACACCGGCCATAGCTTTGCGCTACTTTGAACATAAGGCTAGTCCCGCGTTTCGCGGGAAACCTCCTTGCAGCATTTCGATCAACTTAACGTTCGGCCCTTCATTGGTTGTGAGTCCTCCCTGCGTTTCGCAGGGCTCGTTGCTTCCAACTACTATGGCCTCGGCTGACTTCTCTTATGCCAACCCGTAGCACAGAGATCTCCCCGGGTAAGAGCATATTCCTTCGATTCCTGCGGTATCTACTATCTGAGATTTGTTGATTGCAAAACAGTAAGTTTTTGTAAATTGTGAACGTATGAGAGCAAAAGCCGCCGATATGAGCCTGGAGAAAGAAAAACTTGAAATCATCAAATGGGTGACAACAATCAAGGACGACAGTTCAATTGAAAAACTAAAGATGTTAAGGGTTACTTTTATTTTTCGCTTTCCTGCTAATGGCTCCACCGCTACAAAAATATTCCGGGTGCCCTTACGACAATACTCACTATCATACTTTTCTGGACTTCCTGGTTTTAAAGGTATAACTCCTCTCACATCCTGCATGAGTTGTTTACTTTTTTCATCCATGCAAACAACCGGATACTTCTTATCGTAGGGGCGAGCATACAACGCTAATACTTTATACATCCTCTTTCTGTATTCCTTAGTAATCTCAGCGATACACCATATTTTCTTTAACCAAGGCTTACATTCGTTTTTTTTAGGATTAGTCGGATCGTTTCCCGATTAATACTCTTTAAGCCTTTCTGATGACTTAACTTGCCCGTTAACAATTCCAAACTCCACCTAGCCCTGCCTTGGGGCGGATCACTACAGGCCAGGGCAATTATCTCTGCTTCCTGCTTGACGCCATATTTCTTTGGCTGGCCGCTTCGTTCCTTCTCCTGTAATGATTTCTCCAATCCCTGTTCCAAGTAACGCTTTCGTGTTCGCCACACCGTGGTTCGTTCTACTTCCAGAAAATCGACAATCTCAGCATCCAACTTGCCCTTGTCCAGCAACAAAAGAATATTTGCCCTGTCATATTCCCGCTCAGACCGTCTACCTGAAGTCTTAAATGCCCTTAGAAATTCTATCTCAGAAGGGCTTAATTTAACGGCCATCCTTTTCATCGTATACAATTTTGACTACCAAGATAGCAAAATTGTTCAAATGTTGCATAATTAACTTGTCAAAACACTAGTTCCTTAGTCCCACTCCGCTCATCTCTTTCAATGCGTTCTCCTGAAATGCTATTTTCCCATTCACCAGCACCAACTCGATCCCATGCGAGAATTGATTTGGGTTCGTTACAGTGGCTCTGCCATTCACAATAGCCGGATCAAAAACCGTTAGGTCGGCCCAGGCGCCTTCGGCCAATACACCCCTATCCTTTGTTACAGGCAGGATCAGGCTTCTCGGGAGTGTTGTGATTTTTTCAAGAATCTTTTCCAAAGGCATACCCAGGTCAAGTCCATGACGGAGAGTGGTGGCAAAACATCCAGCACCGCGGGGATGTGAATTGGCGTGCGGCTCGTATTCGATTCCGCCATCCGAACCAATCATGCAAAAGTCTCTTTGCAGGGCCAGGTCAACGGTCGATTCCATTGGTAGGGTTCCTTCCCGTACCGCCACCAGTTTTTTCAAAGTGCGGTAACGCTGGAAACTTTCTTCGGTCAGCCGTTCACCAGTACCCACGAGTTGTAAATCTTTGTAGGTAAGACCATATCGTTTCTGCCAGCCGTCATCAAATCGTTTAGAGTGAAGATACGTTGCCCAAAAAGAATAGGGATACACACAGCACGTCATGCTCAATCCTTGTGCATTGGCTCCCAGAATCTTGTCAAGTGCCTCCTGCATGTGAAACGTACCCCCCGTAGAATGGAGGTGGTCGATGTGCACATGCGCGTTACTTTCCTTCGCCAGACGAACTGCCTCATCCACACCGGCCAATTCCTTTTCGGCTGATGAATACCGAAGATGCAGGAAGAAAGGCCGATCGTACTTCTTTGCGAGTTTGGCATAGACCAGAATCTCCTCATAAGGTGTCGGCTGATATTCGATGCTGTGCGAAACACCCAGCGCACCTTCATCCAGGCACTTCTCAACTTTCCTCTTCCTCTCTGCGAGGTCAGGCGTGCTATACCGCACTTGCATCACTGAGGTGGAGACTCCAAAGTTGATGTAATGTGGCAAGACGCCATAGGTCTTGTAATAATTGGAACAGTCGGAACTCCCTCCATGCATCTGAAGGGCGGTAGTAACACCATCCGTTACTTTGTATTTCTCAAAAATCTTATACGCCTTGCGGGAATTCGCTGCATTGTCGGCGAGGATGTCAATAAACCCGGGAGAAATAATTTTGTTGCTGACCTGAATAATTTCCAAGGCTTCTAAAGAGTTGGATGGACCAATCTTCAAGGTGCCGCCTTGATTGATACCAATATCAATTCCCTGCCACTTGTTTTGGTAAAATGATTTGCCTCCACGAAGCACCATTTTCAATTCAGGCTGATTCAAAGATATCCTTGCAAAGGCCTGCCATGGAGCTGACACAACGACTCCCAACGCTCCGGCGGATTTTATAAATGATCTTCGCTTCATTGATTCATTTTCTTTGTCCTTTTCAGAATTCCCTCCCAGTCATCAGGATGAAACCACTGAATCTCCGCGTCTTTCTTAAACCAGGTAAGCTGTCGCTTTGCATACCGGCGCGAATTCCGTTTCATTAATCTCGTTGCCTCATCACGGTCGCACACACCCTCCAGAAATTCAAACACCTCCTGATAGCCCACCGTTTGCAGGGCATGGTGATGTCGGAAGGTGAAGAATTTTTCAGCCTCCAGAAATAGTCCTCTGGCGATCATGTCATCAATCCTCGTATCAATCCGGTGATACAGTTCCATCCTTTCCCGTTCTAGACCAATCTTTGCGACAATGAAAGGAAATCCAACTTTTTCTTTATTAAGAAATCCGGAAAATGCAGTGCCGGAACTCCTAAATATCTCAATGGCTCGCATCAGTCGTTGAGGGTTCTGACGGTCAACGATCTCGTAATACTGTGGATCCGTGGAGGCCACCTCCTGCTGAAGCCACTCCAGGCCATGCTGGCGATATTCTTCAATTACCTTTCTCCTGATTCCCGGGGGCACATCTGGAAGGTTGTCAAATCCCTCCACAACAGCTTTGATATACAAGCCCGAGCCGCCACACATAACTACCACGTTATGGTTTTTAAAAAGGCCGTAGATAATTTCTCTTGCTTCGCGCCCAAAACTGCCTGCATCATATTCCTCCACGACAGACTTGCTGTTGATAAAGTGATGCGTTATCTGCGATAGTTCCTCCGCAGTGGGCTTTGCCGTACCGATTTCAAGCTCCCTGTAGATCTGTCGGGAATCAGCCGAGATTATTTCAGTCTGATAATATTCCGCCAATCTGATGGCTAAGTCAGTCTTTCCCACAGCGGTGGGCCCCACAATCACCAGTAGACATTTAGATCTCATCTTTCTTCCGTAAAGAAAAGAAAAGTTCACCTTCACTAAGGAGGCTATTTATAAAAAATTACAGAACGATTGACCGGAGACAACCTGTTTTTCTTACCTTGCAAACAAAACTTCGCCACTACGAATGATCAAGTACACCAATCAGTTTCTCTTAAAACTGGAAGACTTAATTGCAGAATCCGACTATTTTCTGCGTTACGAAAAGGGTAATTTCAAGTCCGGATATTGCCTTCTTCACGATCAAAAAATAATCATCGTCAATAAGTTTTTCACGACAGAAGGTAAAATCAATATTATGCTTGAAATCCTACGCACGGTCAAGTTGGATACAAGCAAGTTCAACGAAAAAAATCTGAAGTTGTATGAAGAGCTTTCGCAGGAAGAGGTGAAACTATAGTCATTGAAAATTACATTTCTTGGCACTGGCACATCGCAAGGGGTCCCCGTAATTGGGTGCGACTGTGAGGTCTGCAGCTCACTCGATTACCGAGACAAGCGACTTCGCACTTCCGTCCACCTTGCCGTAGACCGAAAGAGTTTCGTGATCGACACTGGTCCTGATTTTCGCCAGCAGATGCTCCGAGAAGATATCAGGCAATTAGACGCCGTCATCTTCACTCACGGTCACAAAGACCACACAGCAGGCCTTGACGATGTTCGAGCCTACAATTTCCTGCAGGCCATGGATATGCCCGTCTACGGGCAGAAAAACCTGTTGGACCAATTGCGAACGGAATACTATTATGCTTTTGAAGCGAATAAATATCCCGGCACACCCCAGCTTCAATTGATGGAAATTTCCTCACAACCATTTACCGTAGGAGATGCAACATTTACCCCCCTGCCGGTTCACCATCTGAATATGCCAGTACTGGGTTTCCGGATAAAAGATTTCAGCTATATCACGGATGCAAATTTCATCCCTGAAGAAACCCGCAAAATGCTGGTGGGGACAAAAATTCTTGTATTGAATGCGTTACAGCGCGAAAGGCATATATCACATTTTAACCTTGAAGAAGCGATCGAAGTTGCTACGCGTATTGGTGCCAATAAAACTTACTTTACTCACATCAGTCACAAGTTGGGACTCCATAAAGAAGTGCAAAAGGAGCTCCCCCTCTCTATGGCATTGGCATATGACGGTCTCAGCATTAAATTATAGGAATCCAGGCTAACTCTTCCATCGCCGATGAGTAAAGCGGATAAATAAGTCCCAGTGCATAACAACTATTACTTTCTTCGTCACCTGAGCGCCGAACTCAACCATCAAATCGTTGGATTCACTCTCGTTTCCTGCTTTAGTCAGAATAAGGATGAATTGGTGCTGGAACTCAATAACGAAAGGAAGTCCATTTTCATCAAGGCAACTCTCTTACCCACCTTTCAATGTTTGTCTTTCCCCGACTTATACCACCGGGCGCGGAAGAACAGCATCAATCTTTTCAATGATCTGGTGATGACCAAGGTGACGGGTGTACGCCAATTCACCAACGAGCGAAGTCTGGCGCTGTTGTTCGAAAATGATAATACGTTGGTCTTTAAAATGCATGGTGCCCAGAGTAATGTTATCCGGTGTAAAGGGGCGGTCACGCAAGAGATTTTTAGAAATAATATTAAGGCCGACCTCGACCTGAGGTTGGATAATCTCGATCGCTCCATCGATTGGAGCTACGCTAATTTTATGCAACATCAGGCAGATCTCCCTGGCGTCTATTTTACATTTGGGAAAGCCATCTGGAACTATATTAATGCACAGCACTTTTCAGATCTCGATATCCCGCTCAAATGGAAAGTGCTTACCGAGACTCTCACCTATTTAGAAAAACCCAATTATTATCTTCAAGAAAAGGAAAGCGTCATTTCATTGTCATTGTTTCCCTCAGAAGAAAGATTCACAAGACCGATAGAAGCTATCAATGAATTCTTTAAGCGTAGAGTTACGATCACCGTCTTCCAGAAGGAAAAAGCCTCACTCTTGTCATACGTCCAGGGAAAAATAAAACAATCCGAATCGTATCAAGATAAGAACCGCCGGAAATACATTGAATTAACCAGAGATACTCATTATAAGCAGTGGGCCGATCTAATTATGGCTAACCTGCACCGCATCAAACCAGCACAGGAAATAGTTGAGCTTGAAGATTTCTACAATAAGCAGCAGACTGAGATTAGGCTTAAGAAAGAACTTAGTCCCCAAAAAAATGCAGAAGTTTTTTATCGAAAGGCAAAAAATCAAGCGATTGAAGTCAATACATTGAAGGAGGCTTTAGATCGCAAGGAAATGGAGATCAGAGAACTCCAAAAGTGGGACGAGGCCATACGCATTGCCAGGAATATATCAGACCTTGAAGTTGTTTCTGCTATCCTTGTGAAGCACAAACCCGCCAAAGAACTCAAACAATCCCTTCCCTTCCATGAATTTGAATTTCTAGGATTTAAGATCTGGGTAGGCAAGAATGCCACCAGCAATGATACCTTGACCTTAAAACATTCCCACAAAGATGATTTATGGCTTCACGCCAAGGACGTAGCGGGCTCGCACGTGCTGATCAAATACCAGGCTGGAAAACCATTTCCAAAAGATGTGATCGAAAGGGCAGCCTCATTGGCCGCGTACTACTCAAAGCGAAAAAACGAAACCCTTTGCCCCGTTGCCATTACCCCCAGGAAATATGTCAGGAAGCGAAAGGGTGATCCTGCAGGGGCTGTTGTAGTAGAACGGGAGAAAGTGATGCTGGTGGAACCGAAGAGGTGATTCCAGATGCCTGATTCTGGTTGTACTCCAGTTGTGAGGAGTAAGTTTGTTCGCTACAGTAAGCT
>JAYWDR010000182.1:0-2154 GCA_043779735.1 Cyclobacteriaceae bacterium
GAAACCAGATACCCGATTCCAATCGATGTGATCGTGCCTCCCAGCAGGCCGGCGGTATTCATGGTACCCGTGACCGCTCCACTGTCCTTGCCGCCCAAGTCAGTGGCCACCGCCCAGGAGACCGGCGCCGTCACATCCATAAAGGCCAGGCCCAAGGCAAGAAAAATAATAGTAATAGAATTGTCGGCGGCGAAAGCGGCCACTAGCATCGAAAAACCTGAAAGGCTTAGACCTACCAATGGAACCAATCTTCTCCCCCAGTTCAGCCCTATTTTATTTACGAGATAGTCGCTCATAGAGCCTCCCATCAGGCAACCAATGGCGGCCAGAATAAATGGCAATGAAGCTGAATAGGCCAGTTGATCTTCCGGTATTCCACGGCCGTTTTGTAGGTACTTGGGGAGCCACGAGATAAAGAAAAAGACGCCTGAGGCATAACAATAATACATCAACATCAACAACCAGAAGTTCTTACTTCGCATCCAATTATTCCATGCTTTCTTGTTTTCGACAACAATCTGTTCATTTGCCGCTTGTCCATGTGCTGGCTGACGGTACCATGCCAACCATACCACAACCCATACAATGCCCAAAGCGCCTAACACATAAAAGGAAGCCCTCCAGCCAAATTGCATCTGTAACGGAATAACCAGGAAAGGTGCTAACGCTCCGCCTATCCTGCTGGCCATCCAGATTAAAGCCTGAGCACGGCCTCTCTCAATGACTGGAAACCATTGCCGGATAGCTATGGCAGTATTCGGATAGGCGCCAGCTTCTCCAGCTCCAAACAAGAAACGTACAATAAACAATGACGCAAAACCCCCAGCGAATCCTGTCAAAACAGTAAACAAAGACCACCAGAGCACTACCCTGGTAAGAATGCGTCTGGCACCAAACCGGTCGCCAAGCAAGCCCGTTGGTATTTCAAACAATCCATAGGAAATGGTAAAGGCACTTAGTATCCATCCAAATTGACCCTCCGTTAATCCCAGGTCAGAGGTAATGCGCTGGCCTGCAAGAGATATGGCGTTCCTGTCGAGGAAGGTAATGATCGACAATACAGAAAGGATTATCAGAACACCGTATTTTCTGTTCATTATGCTTCAAATAAGAAACTGAAATATAACAGGATCCAGGAAATATTAGTCAATCAACGGCACCCAGTGCGGATGAGAAGATGTAGCTTGCCGTTTCATAAATAAAGTAGGGGTAATAATTTTAGAAAATAAACTCTTATGTAACTTTACAACGATTAACAGAAACGCTGTTGACGAATACTATACCAACCATCATTTAAACTAATACGTGCCATGGCAAAGAAAAAAGTGAAGAAAGCCGGTAAGAAATCATCCAAGAAGGCTGCAAAAAAGGCTACCCGGAAAGCCGCTAAAAAATCAGTAAAGAAGGTCACGAAAAAGGTTGTTAAAAAAGCAACCAAAAAGGCTGCAGCTAAAAAACCTGCTGCCAAGAAGGCGGCTCCAGTAATAGTAGCGGCTCCCGCACCAACCCCTACTCCAACCCCTACTCCAATGCCTACACCCACTACAGGGTCTACAGGAAACACGGGTGGCATGGGCTCCATGTAGGGTTTTTGAAAAGTATTCAAAGCGACTGCCTCCAGGGATGTGAGGCAGTCGTTTTTTTTATTTGGTATATTTCAGGCCTTACAAGCACTGCAGTTGAAAAAATATATATACCAGTTCTCCTTCCCACTGCTACTGCTCGCCATTACCATCTATGCTGGCCAAAGGCCCTATTACAATTGGGATATGTTCCCCTATATGGCCTTAACCATAGCAGACGATTCCATACCATTTGACTCTACCCATGCCGTCATTTATCAGGAAGCCGCCAGGCACATGACCGCTTCCGACTTCGATGCCGTAAGCCTCCGTCAATCCCATTTACATGAAAGTCCTCAAGCTTTTCGGGACATACTAAAATACTTTGAAATCAAACCGGGGTATCTGCTAGCGATAAGACTTGGGCATGGGCTTGGTCTCAACCTTGTCATGGCGACCTACATGCCATCGTTGGTAAGCTACTTTTTCATCTGCTGCCTGTTATTCATTTGGATACAAAAGATACTTCCCTTACCCATCGCAGCGATGGGCACGCTCTTGCTGGCCGCGTCTTCGTTCCTCATTCAAACAG
>JAYWDR010000183.1:0-2153 GCA_043779735.1 Cyclobacteriaceae bacterium
TCCACCATCATGCCGTCA
Source organism: Cyclobacteriaceae bacterium (assembly GCA_043779735.1). Lineage (GTDB taxonomy): Bacteria > Bacteroidota > Bacteroidia > Cytophagales > Cyclobacteriaceae > ELB16-189. The sequence goes on from JAYWDR010000183.1 coordinate 19, forward strand.
GTAAAGTATCCCTGGTCGTGTCCTTCACTTATATCAGTGAACGGCAGAACGCCAATCGATTTATCAATCATTACATCAGGCTTGGTTACCCAGCCGGTAAAGTAAAAGATGGAGAATACTACTATTCCTAAAGCAAGAATGCCTGCTATCGTTTTAGGAATCCAACTTCTCTTTGATGGTTCATTTATTGAAAAAGAAGGCTTAACCGTTTTGCTTTCAACAATCGGATGTTGTAAGGCGTGAATTAAATCTTTTACACTTCTGGCAACCTTGTTGATCTGATCGCGATAGAGAGTCTTGTTGAGATTCTTCTCAGGGTTATCGTTTATGGTTAGAGGCCGGCTCACCCCCGGAGCGTTATAAATAAATTCAATCGCCCTCAATACTCCACCGATTTCATTTTCGATTGTTGATTTGTCTTCCGCATCTAATTCATGAATTTTGATCGGAAGAATCCGACTGGCCACATTTCCGTTGACCAGCTTAATGTCTCTACCAAACGACCTCACCCCGGCCCTCTCCAAAGGAGAGGGAGGTGCTTCGATTGCCAACTTATTAAATGCAACAAACTCATGCTGCCAGGCAAATGATTTTGGATCGCAGTAGGTTTGGGAGATGATGGGAATGAAGATGAGGCACTTTAATTTTCCTTCCAGGCTTTTATCAACGTTGTAAGTTTCGAGCAGGCCATCGTGGGGGTTTTTATCGAAGTAAATTGTTAATGGTTCTTTGATAGTGGAGGCCAACTCTTCTTGTAAGGCATTAACAAACTCCGTGACCCAGCCACTTCGGTTATCGTTGTGGCGATAGGAGATGAAGATGTCGTATTCGAAGCCTGAAACTATGGAGGGCATATTTTCAAAGATAAAGATTAGGTTGATTACTTTTTCTTAACCTCTCCCGGCCAGTTCACCACCAGCGTGAGCGGAGGAGAATTTTCATTTCTTTGAATGGTTTCAGCCAGAAAACGCTGCCCGTCTGCGGTTACATCGTACAGATTTGCGGTACCGCTTGATAAATTTCCGATCTGGAACAGCGGTTTTACCGAAACAATTTCCACTGTTGAAGTGCCTGAACGCACCTCAGCCGACATCATCTTAAAATCCGCACTTAGGAAAAACAGCTCTTTGCCATCTCCACGCCACCGTGGCCGAGTGCCACCGCCAGTAGAAACTTGCCACTTGCCCCCGGGGCTTGGAAACGGACGGATATAAACTTCATCCCGCCCCGACTCATTGGACTGGTACGCTATCCACCGCCCATCGGGCGAAAATGTTGCTCGTCTTTCATCGAACGCTGTTTTGAGGAACACGAATGGTTTTCGTTCGCCCGTGGCTTCCGGGCTCATGGGCAGTATCCAAATATCAAAATTGTTTCCACCATCAATAGAATTGAATGTCAGAAATCTTCCATCGCGCGACCAATCGGAGGGATATTTATCTTGAGTTGATTCAAAGAGGAGCTCCTCGCTGGCCGCTCCGTTTGCCGCACGCATGTACAAATCGGAATTCTTATTCGGGTTCAGTGCGAACACAATCGTCCGCCCGTCCGGTGACCAAATGGGACTCTTTTCCATTGCTTCCTGGAATGTGAAGCGTGTCCACAAAGCCCGGTTAATATCGTAGAGCCAAGTATCTACGTTACCAGTTGTCTTGTCCAGATAAGAGGCTGCCACCCTCCTTCCATCCGGTGACAGGCGGATGCCGTAAAAAAAATCTGCGGAACCCACAATGCCCGTTTGTTTTCCGCTGCGGTCATGCCAGGCAAGGCTTATCCCAACGGCTCCACTTTCACCCTTATGATAAACCAGCGTTCCATTTTGTGAAGCGGTGAAAGCGGCACTGGATCTGGAACCATCAAAATTTATGTGCTCGGTCAAAAGGGGAAAAGCCTCGCCCGTGGTTTGCAGGCTGGCTTCATCAAACGGTTGTGCCATCAGGGTGTTGCGGTTAGCAAACAAAAGATGGCCATTGGCAAAGGCCATGTTTGAACTTGTTTTGATAACCAGCCGGGGGGCGACAGTGGTATCGGTGGAAGCGAGAAAAATTCCATCAGCTTCATCTACAGCATTTAGGTTTAACCGAGAGAGAAATAAAAAGTGATGGCCGTCAGGCAGAAAGAAGGGCCAACGATGG
>JAYWDR010000184.1:0-2152 GCA_043779735.1 Cyclobacteriaceae bacterium
TGATCATTCCCTGAGCCTATAAGACTGAGTCCATGGGCGCCGGGAAAATCATGACCCCAGGATTGAAGAAGTTTACCCTTCTGGTCAAAGAAGATAACATTATTTTTCGTTTCATTGGTCAAAAGAATAATCCTGCGTTGATTGTCCTGGACCATCTCATGACAATCTTTCACGGGCAGATCCGTCGGCTCTGCCCTTACCCAATCTTTGTCCAGGCGATATCGTTTCTCATTCTGGCCGTAGATTTCACTCTCGCCATTGGCCCTGCCTTTATATGATGTCAGCGAAACGCCCAAGGCCAGGGTAGTGCGCTGAATAAATTCTCTTCGTCTCATGGGCTATCGTTTAAGACATCATTAATTGAATATTACCTCATCAATAAACAACCATCCTTTTTTTCCCTTGGAACCGTGCCAGGCTGGCAGCTTTGCCACTGGTTTTGCTATCAATTTATAAAAAGAATGCGATGCCGGCGACAAGGGTATCACCAACGCCTCTACCCGCATAGGCTCGCTGCCTGCAGGCTGAACAACTTTCAATCGCTTGATCAACTTGACTTCCAATATGTTCTTCCCGGCCCACACCTCTACTTCCAAGGGAGGAAAATAAGCCGAACCAATGTTTCTTGCATAACTGAGTACGACGGATTTAATTTCCGGAGGATTTTTTCCAAAATCAAAGCCCGCCGCAAAGGGTCTGTCTTTATAGCCCAACCACTGCGGCGCGTTAATAACTTCAACAAAGCCCGTTACTCCGTCATCAAGATTTTTAGCTCCTTCTCCCCGATAATATGAATCCGTTTCACTCAGCAAGGTGGCAAGCTCCGGTTGGTAGCCCTCTAAAAAACACGTGATCTGAAATACCTCACTGCAAAACCAGCCCGGCTTACAGGCGATCGCTTTTATTTTGGAAGTCGCGCTGAGTTTAAAAGGTTTTGTGTATTGACTCGCTGTGAGACTATCCGGATTACTTCCATCGATCGTATAGCGTATGACCACTCCGGGCATGGAGTTCTTTAATGAAACCAATTCAACTTTCTTAATAATCCCTTCGTTTACCAACAAGGGTTTGCCCAATCGTAAGATCCTGTCATCCTTAAACTGGCTTGAAGCGATAGTTATTTTCGGAAACTGTCTAACGAGTTCCAACTTTTCAGTCTCCGTTACTTTCGTATTCCAAATAAAAAGTTCCTTCAGCACCGGCAATGCAAGTATTGGCTTCAGACTTTCTGCATTCACACTGGTTCCGGCAAGGGAAAGGGAGTTTAAATATTTCAAATTTTTTAGCAACTCCAGACCAGTTCCCGAAATCTCAGAAAAATTCAGGTTTAATTTCTCGAGGTTTTTAAACTTGCCGATAATGGCCAGGTCATTGTCCGTTACTGGCATTTTTGAAAGATTGAGGACCACCAATTGATTCTCAACTTCTAACAACTCCTCCAACGCTTTCGCCTGAAAAGATTCTTTTATGAAAAAGTCAGCCTGCAGGGCGGGGCTCTTTTGAGACAGCGGGAATACAGACCTGAACGGCGAATTAAGTTTCTCAATGACCTCTTTGGATACGGCAGAAAATTCGTATTGCTTCTCTTTTATCGTCCTTGATTTTATACTTAATATGGCTGTACTTATAATTCTTAAGGAGTCATGATCCTTCAAGTCAGACAGCTTGTTGTCAAAATTACTACCCGACCGAATCCAGTTTTCCAGCAATGCAATCTCCAGTGAAGACAACTGTGCCTTGCCGTCCGGAGGCATGTGGTCGTCATCTTCCAGTGGCAAGTGAATAAATTGTATCATCCGGCTTTCCGATGGCTTCCCTTCCACCCATTCCTTGCCGTGCTTCCCTCCTTTTTTAAATTCAACAAGGGATGTCATCACAAACTTTCCCTTCGCTTTCGTCTTGTTATGGCAAGAGAAGCATTTCTTTTCGAGAACAGGATAAACAGCCCGTTCAAAAACAGAAGCATTCTCATCAGTTGCCCGGTCTGAGGAAGATGATATTATCGGACCGAGGACATAATTCTCACCATGCGTGATAGTTCCTCCCGTGTGCCCGGCAAAAAGCAATGACGCAAAAATCAAAATAACCATGCCATACAATGGGGGGCCGGTTTTTTCCATACGGTTGTAGATAAGCAATACACCATAGCAAA
>JAYWDR010000185.1:0-6428 GCA_043779735.1 Cyclobacteriaceae bacterium
GGAGTATTGCGCGACCAGCAAATCAATGACAAGCGCAAGCAAGAACTGATTGAAATTCAGGACCGACTCTTCACGATCGGCTCCATCCTGGCCACAGAGCCAGGCAATACCAAAGTTAAAACACCATTACTCATTCAAAGCGATGTTACTTTCCTGGAAAGTAAAATTGACGCGATGGACGCTTTACTGGAGCCCATGAAGGTATTTGTGTTGCCTGGTGGTCATTCTTCTGTATCGTTTGGGCATGTAACCCGCACAGTGTGCCGCAGGGCCGAACGCCTGGTCATTGAATTGGACACACAGGAAAAAGTGAATATCCTGGTGATCCAGTATCTCAACCGTCTCTCTGACTACATTTTCATTCTTTGTCGTGTGATGGCCAAGGAGTTGAAAGTTGTTGAAACACCCTGGAAACCCAGGATGTAATTGAATAAAGGGCACCTCTAAAAACTCTTTGTACCCTTCTCTTCCTGAGAAGGTGACGGGTTGAGGCCATAAAAGACAAGGTATTTAGAGATGCCCTAAATAAACATAATTTTTACAATTTATTTTATGAATCCGAATTTGACCAATAACAAATTTCCATCCTGAATTAAACCAATCCCAGGTGCATATAACTTATAATCCTTGTTTTTGGGCTCAAGAGGCGTCGTTTCCTCAGTATCTAATACATTTATGAATTTGCCAGCGGGTGTTTCTTTTTTTTCAGTTGTACTTATTATTTCAATCCTATCCATAGCAATTCCGGGGGCAATTTCCTGATAGTATCTTGATCCCAAAAGAACCAGCCCTGGCATTATAACACCCGCTTTGTTTTTTCCCTCGGCAAGCCAGGCACCCGAATGGTTATCTATTTTTCCGTCTTTATAAATATCGACTTCTTCTCCGAAGTAATAGATACTGCTTGTTTGTTGACAGAAAGCAAAGTAGTTTCTTGAAATCTCAATCGTTTTTCCATTTTTGGATTCGTTTTCTTCCACAACCCTTGTCTCAACATTTCCTATTTTTCTTGTTTCATTCAAAACGGTTATTACTAAGCGAACTGAATCTTTTTCGTCCTTGCCCGCTAAAATAAGTTGATAACCCGGTTCTAAAATAAAATATTTATTTTTTCCTGTTATCAGAAAAGTGCAGTTATCCTGCATTAGTGATTCTGTAAATTCTTTTGAATTGCTTTTATTTTGGTTTTGAGCAGTTGCGATAACAGTCTGGATTAATGTGGCCAAGACAATTATTGAAAGAAATAGTTTTTTCATTTTTTATAGTTTTATGTTTATTGCCCGCAATGTTATAAATAGATTCTGAAGAAATTTTGAATAACCGTATTAGGTTATGTTATTACCCATACGAAAATGATTGTAATTGACCCATTAGGGGATGATTGCAAAGTCATCACTAGTTCTCACAATTTTTCAAACAGATTGGCTTTCAAAGTCCCGCCACTGCTCTTGGGTTTACATCATAATCAAAAGCTTACTATTTTTCCTGAAAAGAAAGGGGCACACCGACCGGTTTGAGTACTCGCAGGAGAATAGGTTGGTGACAAGCAGGTATTGTTCTTTACCTCTTGAAGCTTACAACCCTAACTTGTCAAGCTTGAATTTAGATCCTCATTCATCTTTCAGGCAATTCACTGGATTGACCCGGGCAGCTTTTATAATTTGTATCCCCACCGTCAGCCAGGAGATGATTATGGCTATCAACCCGGCACTAATAAAATACCACCATTCCAATTCTATCTTAAAAGCAAAGCCATTCAGCCAATAGCTGGTCATGAAATAGCTTATCGGCAAAGCGATGACGGTTGAGGCCAATACGATTTTAGTGAAGTTGCCAGACAAAAGGAAGGCGATGCCAACCATGGATGAGCCCAACACTTTCCTGATACCTATTTCTTTTATTCTTCTTTCAGCCGTGAAGGCGGCGAGTCCAAATAGTCCCAGACAAGAAATGAGAATGGCAAGCCCGGCAAAGCATTGAGACAAGGAAGCCACCTGTGTTTCAGCCGCATATTGGGCCTGGAAGTCGGCATCCAGAAACTTGTAGTCGAAAGAATAGCCTGGGTTATGGATTTGATAAAGATTTAGGATTTTCGCCAACGTCTCTTTCTCTTTCCCTGTTTCTATTCTGGCCATCATGATACTTGTGTTCGTAGGCTGTAAGCGGATGAACAAGGGCTTCACATTTTCATGGAATGATTTAAAATGAAAATTCTTAGCTACTCCTATTATTTGGAAGTCCCCGCCCCATAGTCTTACCGTCTTACCGATCGGATCTTTCAGTCTCATGATTTCGATGGCAGCCTCATTGAAGATGATCTTTGAGGTGTCAGTAGCAAAGTCGCTTGAGAAGGAGCGACCTTCCGATATTTTGATATCGAGCAATTCGAGTAGGCCATAGTTTACCCCCATGATTTCAAAAGCGATTTTCTCATCCGGTTCCTTTCCTTCCCAACGGATATCCCCAGTGGTGCTGTAGCCTCCGATGATATTACCCCACATACAGGAGGCGCCTACAACGCCTGGAGTGTCTTTCAATTCTGAAAGAAACGCTTCCGCGTTTTCCGCCAGCTTTCCTTCGCGTTCAAAATAAATGATATTGTCTTTGTTGTAGCCCAGGTTCTTGGATTGTATGTATTCGATTTGTTTGTAAACGACCCGTACGGCAACAATCAATATCACTGAAACAGCAAATTGAAAAATCACCAAACCTTTTCTGGCCCATAATTCGCCCACGGATACATTAAGTTTTCCTTTTAATACAGCCACTGGATTAAAACCTGAAAGGTATAAGGCGGGATAGCTGCCTGCAACAAGCCCGGTAAATAGGGTGAAGCCGACCAGGGCAATTACGAGGGGTGCATCAAACACAAGCGTCAGTTGTTTGGCTGTGATCAAATTGAACTGAGGAAGGAATACCTGAACAGCGACAACGGCGATGGCAAGTGATAAAAAGGACATCAGCATGGATTCGCCTAGATATTGGAGCGCCAGGGTTTTGCGACTGGCCCCGATGGCCTTTTTTATTCCTATCTCTTTTATTCTTCTGGTAGCTTTGGCTGTGGACAGGTTCATGAAATTAATGCAGGCGATCAGCAGGATGAAAATGGCAACGATAGAAAATAGGGTAACATATTCTATTCTTCCCCCGGACTGGACGCCGTTTTCATACTTTCCGTAGAGGTATCCGTCAGAATAGGGTTCTAGAAACAGAGTCCTTTCGGTGCCCGGAACTTTTGTTTTGATGAACCCGGCGATTTTTTCATTGAGTTGTGAAAGATTAGTGCCTTGCCTTATGACGACATTCGTATTGGTTCCGTCATTACCCCAGTTGAGAACCGCAGGAGAAAGATCTTTGAAGTATTCAAAAGGCAATACAAAATCGAATCGTTCTGACGAGTTGGCTGGAATGTCCTTGAACACTCCCGTAATCGTCACCTGCTTTCTAATGTCAGTCAGTTGAAAGGCAATGACTTTTCCCACGACACCCTGGGTGGTATGGAATAGTTTCTTAGCAAGTGCTTCTGAAATAACAACCGAATTCTTGTCCCTCAGCATCTGACTTTCATCACCTTCTGTGACTCCGAAAGAGAATACTTTGAAATAATCCTTACTGACGAATTGCCCGACAGCTTTCACTTTATTGTCATCGCTTACTGACAGGATAAACTTAGGGAACCAGGAGGACTGAATGACGGCGGCGGCAAATTCTATTTCAGGAACTTCCGCCACGAGTGTTTCTGCCACCAATCCTGACGTCCTGTTCTTAACCACCAAGGCGTCACCCGCTTTTTGATTTTCCATTACTTGATAAAGCCGGCTGTCATTTTCGTGGAACTTGTCGAAATGCATTTCATCATTCACCCACAGGTAAATCAGCAATGTGCAGGCGAGGCCGGAAGAAAGCCCAATAAGATTAATGAAGAAAGAGCTTTTGAAACGCTTAAAGTTGCGGTAGAGTAGAAGGAGAGTATGATTTAGCATAGTGCCAGTGGAGTTGATGCTGCATTATTGTTCAATAGACGTGCCATGCCTCGAAAACCATTATTTTGAAGCAGATCAGCCACCTGGTGGTAATGAAATGTTCAATTGTGAACGGTTTGGCCACATTCGATAATTTGATTTGTTTGCAGCGACCGCATAAAGTAAAAATAACTATATATATAGTTTGTATACTATAAATATAGTTATATGTTTGCGTATGGTCAAAAAGGAACTAACCAAAGCGGAAGAACAGGTTATGCAATACCTGTGGAAGATTGAAAGTGGATTTCTGAAGGATATTGCAGAGAGATTCCCTGAGCCTAAGCCAGCCTATACGACTGTATCTACCGTAATCAGGGTTCTGGTAAAGAAAGGTTTTATTGGCTATACACCCCGGGGTAAAACGCATGAATATCATCCTCTCATTTCCAAGAATGACTATTTCCAAAGCCGACTGAAGCCTATAATATCAAATTACTTCAGTGGTTCTCCCTCTAATTTTGTTTCTTATTTTGCAAATGAACAATTGAATCTTTCTGACTTGGAAGCCATTAAAACATTTATTGATCAAAGGATCAAAAAGATGAAGACTAAGAAAAAATGATATGATAGCATTTGCAATGTATTTAGTAAAGGTAAGTGTGTGTATATCTGCCTTCTATTTGCTATGCAGTTTGCTATTTAGGAACTACACTTTCTTTGGGTTCAACAGATATTACCTGCTGATCGGGCTAGCCTTTTCATTTGCAATTCCTATACTACAGTTTTCATTGGTTGATAACTACAACATCTTATTACCGCATTCGCTGGAACAGTCGTTTCTTGAGACGGAGCCTGGCATGAATCAATTTCAGACTGTTGACAACACTGCCCCATTCATTAATTCCACTACTTTGTTTTCCATAATTTACTTTGCGGGCTTAGCCGTCATGCTGGTACGCATGGTTCTGTCTGTGTACAGAATCATTAGAATCAAAAATAGTTCTGAGACTTGTTACCATGGCAAAGCCAAAATCATAAGAACCAAACTATCTCAACCATTTTCCTATTTTAATCTGATCTTTTTGCCTAATAAAAATATCAATCCAATAATTCTTGAACATGAAAAGATTCATGCCCGGCAATTTCATTGGGTTGATTTGATAGTGATGGAGATTGCTTCCCTTGTGCTTTGGTTCAATCCAATGCTCCTCCTTTATAGAAGAGCAGTAAAGATACAGCACGAATATCTTGCAGATGCCGGCACAGTAGGACAAGGTATTCAGCTTGGGCGCTATTTAGAATGTTTGTTGCAACAGGTTAGAGTCGAAAATTCATTGAGCCACGTAAGCCAGTTCTATTCAGCGTCAATAACAAAGCGAATCAGGATGATTACAAAAAGCGCTACACCCTGGAAGTACTCTGTGACTTACCTGGTATTGATACCGGTAATTGGTTTGCTGCTAGCTGGTTTTTCAATCAGACCATCTGCTAATTATTCAAGCCAAATCGAGAGCGACCAGGTCATGCAGGAGGAGATTTCTTTTGTTTGGCCTGTTGATACATCAAAAACAGAAATTGTTAGTGGTTTTGGTAACAGAATTGACCCATTTACAAGAAAGGAAAAATTACACACGGGTATTGATCTGAGATTGGCGGAGGGTAATTTGGTCATGTCTGCAGCCAAAGGGGTTGTGTTGGAATCGAGGATTGATTCGGCCATGGGAAACTTTATCGTTGTGAAACACAGTGATGTATATGTCACTACCTATTCGCATCTGAAAAGTATGATCGTAAAAACGGGAGATAGGTTGGGAAGGGGGCAAACTATAGGTTACGTTGGCTCTACGGGTTTGTCTACAGCTCCTCACCTCCACTACGAGGTTCATAAAAATGGACAACCGGTTGATCCGAAGGATTATTTTCCAAAGAGCAAGTAGGGGCTGCATGTCGCATTTAGATACCTAATGCCAGATTGCACAGACTAATGTCCAAGGAATCAATCCCTGCAAATCTGTGATCAGTAGCTGTGGGGATTCCTGACTTACGTATTGTAAAAATTCATTGTCCGATCCACGCCAATGGTACAAAATGAGAGTATCATCTCAATGGACTTGTCCATAATGGCAGGTAGTGTCTCAAATTCCTCTTTTTCAAACGTGCTAAGTACGTAATCAACCTGTTGCCCTTTAGTAAACTCTTTTCCGATCCCCATGCGAAGCCGTGCGTACTCCTGGCCGCCAAGAATCTCTGCAATATTTTTCAATCCGTTGTGACCGGCATCACTTCCCTTGGTACGAAGGCGGTGGCTTCCAAACGGCAACGCTATGTCATCCACGATCACTAACAGGTTTTCTTTTGGAATCTTCAGCTCCTGAAGCCAGTATGCAATAGCTTTTCCACTCAGGTTCATGTAGGTGTTGGGCTTGATAAGATGAAGGTGTCTTCCCTTATATTTAAATTCGG
>JAYWDR010000186.1:0-6422 GCA_043779735.1 Cyclobacteriaceae bacterium
TACGACGTTGTAAAAGAAATGCTCGAGTATCAGCATGATCAGCCTACGGCATCACAAGATACCGACGATCCGGATGATGATTCATCCAAGATGTTTGGAAGCGCTGGAGGTGCTGGCAATGCCGGTAAAGAGAAAAAAGGAATTGAGAAATCCCGCACTCCTGTGCTGGATAATTTTGGACGCGATCTCACCAAGCTGGCGGAAGACAACAAGCTTGATCCAATAGTAGGACGTGAGAAAGAAATAGAGCGCGTAGCTCAGATACTATCACGTAGAAAAAAGAACAACCCTATTTTAATTGGCGAACCAGGCGTGGGAAAGACGGCTATTGCTGAAGGGCTGGCCCTACGCATTATTCAGAAGAAAGTTTCGCGCGTGCTGTTTGGCAAACGCGTGGTGACGCTAGACCTGGCCTCGCTGGTGGCTGGTACAAAATACCGTGGCCAATTTGAAGAGCGTATGAAGGCCGTCATGAATGAACTTGAGAAATCCAAAGACGTTATCTTGTTCATTGATGAGTTGCACACGATCGTCGGTGCCGGCGGCGCTTCGGGTTCGCTTGATGCATCGAATATGTTCAAGCCTGCCCTGGCTCGTGGGGAAATTCAATGCATTGGTGCCACCACGCTGGATGAATACCGGCAGTACATCGAAAAAGACGGAGCCCTGGCGCGCCGGTTTCAAATGGTGTTGGTGGACTCCACCTCCGTAGAAGAGACAATCCAGATATTGGACAACATAAAAGAAAAATACGAAGAGCATCATCACGTCACCTACACGCAAGAAGCGATCAATGCCTGCGTGAAACTTTCTGACCGCTATATCAGCGATCGATTCCTACCCGACAAAGCTATTGACGTACTGGATGAAGCCGGTGCTCGTGTTCACATCAACAATATTCACGTGCCTGATGACATCGTGAAGTTTGAAGACGCTATTGAAGATGTGAAGAAAGAGAAAAATCGCGTGGTGAAAAGCCAGAAGTACGAAGAGGCAGCCCAACTGCGCGACAAGGAAAAGAAACTCATCGAGCAACTGGATCTTGCAAAAGCTCGCTGGGAAGAAAAAACCCGCACCGAAAAGTATACAGTGACGGAGGATAATGTGGCTGATGTGATCGGCATGATGACGGGCATCCCCACTAATCGGATTGCCCAGAAAGAGAGCAATAAACTGCTGGGCATGGCCAACGAGTTGGGCGGTAAAGTCATCGGTCAGGAAGATGCCATCAAAAAACTTACAAGAGCTATCCAGCGCACGCGCGTAGGATTAAAGGATCCGCGGAAACCCATAGGTTCGTTTATTTTTCTCGGCCCTACCGGCGTTGGCAAGACCGAGCTGGCTAAAGTACTGGCGATGTACCTCTTTGACAAAGAAGACGCCCTGGTGCGTATCGACATGAGCGAGTACATGGAGAAATTCTCTGTATCGCGGCTCGTCGGTGCGCCACCCGGATATGTAGGGTACGAAGAGGGCGGACAACTCACCGAAAAGGTAAGACGCAAACCCTACAGCGTCATATTGCTTGACGAAATAGAAAAGGCGCACCCTGATGTCTTCAATATTCTCCTTCAGGTGCTCGATGATGGAATCCTCACTGATGGCCTCGGCCGCCGCGTCGATTTCCGAAACACCATCATTATTATGACCTCCAATATTGGCGTCCGTGATTTGAAAGACTTTGGTGCAGGCATCGGCTTTGCTACCAAATCAAATCAGGCGAACGATGAAGAGATCATGAAGAGCACGATTCAAAGCGCGCTAAAGAAAGCCTTTTCACCGGAGTTCCTAAACCGCCTCGATGATGTGATTATCTTCAACTCGCTTCAGCGCGAAAATATTCACAAGATCATTGATCTCACGCTGGGCAAATTGTTCACACGCATTACTGCACTTGGCTACAACGTGGAGCTTACTGACAAGGCCAAAGATTTTCTTGCTGAGAAAGGATATGACCACCAATTTGGTGCGCGGCCTCTTAACAGGGCCATCCAGAAATACCTAGAAGACCCGGTTGCAGAAGAGATTCTGAAGGGTGAGGTGGAAGAGGGCGGCACAATCATGGCAGACTACGATGGGACATCTGAGGTCCTTACCATTAAAGTGAAGAAAGCCAAGGCTTCTCCGAAAGAGAAAAGCTGATTGTTATTTGAGCATGTTAGACGAAGGCAGGGCAACCTGCCTTTTTCATTTAATAGGCCCCGGAATATTTGCGAAGGAACCACTCCAGTGAAATCAACACCAGCAAGAGAAAGAACACCATCTTCAAATTAATCAAGGGATGGAAAGATTCTTCTGAGTGGATGACACTTTTCACCTCCTCTTTAGACAAGTCGGTGGCAAGACGATCGATGCCTGTTAACGAATAAAATTTTCCACCTGTTGTTTCCGACAGCTTACGCAGCAACCCAAAGTCCGCTGTGAGGTTTTGTGCCTCCTGGTTTTGTTCCGCTAATAAAAGCTCACCTCGCACTTCTTCCCTTTTGCCTTTGATGTCAGTGGTGGCCCGGAACCGGTAAACACCCTCCTTCAATCCCCCGATGCGATAACGGCTGTTGCCCGGGCCTGTAACATATCGATAGCTCGTCATCAATCCCTGTTCGTCGCGTAACTCAAGATCAATGGTATTGCCAAATACAGGCTCAAACAGGTCGTTGTAAACCTGGCTTTCAATCACCACGGGGCCGTCGCTGGTAAACTCCTGTTGCACCGGGAAGCAGCGAAACTTACGGCGATCATCCTGTGTGCTCAGGTACTGCAGCAATTTGGAAAAAAGCTCATCGAAAGAACTCGTCTTCTCGGTCTCCTGAAATTCATTGAGTCGCCATTTCCAGATACCCTCCCCAACAAGCACTGCGATCTTCTGGCGGTCTTCCTCCAGGGTGAATAAAAGTGGTCGGTCGGTGATAACACTTCCAATACGCTGCTGTAATACTATTCTAGCTATGGCGGGGTAAGAGAATTTCCCAAACGGGACATCCACTGGCGGATAGCGGGAGATGTGGGTATTTAAGTTATCCGAAAAACCCAAGTCTCTAAACTCCGGATTGAGAACTGTTTGCACTTCATCTCGCTGCGTCGAGGGTTCAAAATTTACGGGCACGCCAACCGTCGGGAGCATTCGCAGTTGTGTTTGCTGGCCAACCATAATCAACGCCGATGACTTCGCCTTTAGGAATGAAGCGAGTATAGCGGTTGTCTTCCCATCAAAATCCGGACTCTGGTGTGCTATGATGAGTTCAACTTTGCCGGGCTGTAGAAAAGCAGGGTCAGCCTCTTTTACTCCAGGTATGTGCATAATCAATTCATAATTAGAATTTTTTTCAACTACACTACGCAACGCTTTTATGTCTGGATGAGGGGATCGGGCAAGCAGCAAGATTTTCTTCCTTCCTTCAACTACTTCTACAAAAGCACTTGCCCGATTGTTTTTGAGGTTGGTCTCGCGAGCCGCTGATTCAACTCGTACCTCCAGTCGTTGAATCCCCTGTGTGCCCGCCTCTAGTTGAAAGTCATAGTTCAACAACCCCTTTAAGCCTGAATTTTTCATCTGCTGCTGCAAGACCTTGCCCTGCTGGAGCACTGATACAACAATATCCCTGTTGATCATGCCAAACACACCGACTTCAGCTCGCAAAGGGAATTTGTTTCCCTGATATACAATACGGTTATACGCCACATTCTTTATAACAATATCAGCCCGCTGGGCGGTATCACCGACGCCAATGGTGTACACCGGCGTTCGCATTTGAAGGTACAATGGTGAAAGTCCATTATTATAAATGCCGTCTGAAACCAGCACAATCCCCGCCAGATTTTTCCCTTCATATCGATTGACTGTTTCGCGCAATCCGGAAGCGAGGTCAGAAGTCGCTCCTACAAAATAAATACTGTCTGAAATTCCTGCGAGGCCACCCCACTCCACTTCGCGGTTCTGCTTTTTCATGGCATTGGCCGTCTGTCGCAATTTCGCCATGAGCCTCGCGGTGTCAGTGGCGTCTCTCATCGACCGGGAATTATCCACCACAAATGCCACCGCAGGTTTTTCAAAAATATTTTCGGTCTGCTTCAGAATCGGGCCCAGCAGCAAGATCATAAGGAAAGTCGCAAGGATAGCACGAAGTGTAAACAGTGTCCGATTCATGGTCTTGCTCCAGGTGTGCCTGGAAGAATACAATACAAAGCCATAACCAACCCCCAGCGCGAGGCAGAGCAAAAAGTAAAGTGGAGAAGATTCGAATATGATACGGTGCATGATGTGTTGGATTCTGGTCCCAAAAGCTATTGGGAATGGATGCTTGGTTCTTGGTTCTCGATGTTGGCTACAATAACCCCAACATGATTAATAAAATGGTACGGCCAGTATATAGCAACCAGCATCCAGTTTTCAGTACCCATATTTTTCTTTCCACAATTTTTTCAAAAAATTTCTTAACTCTTCTTCCCGCGGATTATCACCAGGATCGTAAAACTTCTGTCCCGCAACTAGATCAGGCAGAAACTCCATATTTACAAAGTTATCCTTAAAACTATGCGCGTACTGGTATTCTTTGCCGTAGCCCATCTCCTTCATCAGTTTAGTAGGCGCATTTCGTACTGACAACGGCACGGGCAGGTCTCCGGTTTCGTGCACTTTGCCCAGGGCGCTGCTAATGGCCACAGTGCTGGCATTGCTCTTCGGGGAGCAGGCCAGATACGTTGTGCATTGACTAAGAATAAGATTCGCTTCAGGGTAGCCGATCATGGTCACGGCCTGAAAAGCGCTGGTGGCCAGTACCAGGGCAGTTGGGTTTGCGTTTCCGATGTCTTCCGAAGCAAGGATGACCAGCCTCCGGGCAATGAATTTTACATCTTCACCACCCTCGACCATGCGTGCCAGATAATACACAGCCGCATTTGGATCGCTTCCGCGAATGGATTTTATAAAGGCGGATATAATGTCATAGTGCTGCTCCCCGCTTTTATCATAAATGGCAATATGCTTTTGCGCCACCTCCATCACGAGTTTGTCTGTGATGGTAATCTCGCCTGGTATTGATTCGCTGATTAATTCCAGCAGGTTCAGGATCTTGCGCGCATCGCCGCCCGAAATGTTTAGCAGCGCATGATGCTCTTTGATGTGGACCGTGCGGTTCTTCAAATCACCATCTCTGCGCAGCGCCTGGTCCATCAGCGAGAGCAACTCTTTCTCACCCAACGGCTTCAACACATACACCTGACAACGGGATAGCAAGGCGGAGTTCACTTCGAAGGAAGGGTTTTCTGTGGTGGCGCCGATCAGCGTAATCGTTCCTTTCTCCACTGCGCCCAGCAAGGCATCCTGCTGCGATTTGTTGAAGCGATGAATCTCATCAATAAATAAAATAGGGCGGTTCGTGTGTTTGGCCTTTTCAATGATTTCTCGAACATCCTTTACACCGGCATTCACCGCCGAAAGGGCCTGAAACGGTCGTTTCACTTCATTGGCTATGATATTGGCGATGGTGGTTTTACCCACGCCAGGCGGACCCCACAAGATCATAGACGGTACATTGCCAGTCGAAATCGCTTTGCGAATAATGCCATTCAACCCCACCAAATGTTCCTGCCCTACAAGCTCTTCCAGTTTGGAGGGCCGCATACGCTCAGCAAGAGGTGGAGAAGAGTTGAGTAGTCCCATCAGATCATCAATAGGATAAACAGGGCATTCACTCCTATTCCAAGCGTGGCGGAAAGCAAAAACACAAAAAGAAAAATGAAATACTTGAATATCGTCTTGCGCCAACTTTGTTCGTACATTCTCTTCATACTGATCAGCAGGTAGACAAAAATCCAAAATCCAATAAGTGTCGCCAACCAGCCTAACGCCGGCACGAGATTAATCAACATGTAAAGGGATCCCGTCAGGTAAACAAAATTGTAGTAATAAATTGAAAACACCAGGTGCTCACTGTAAAAGAAGTCTCGCCGGATGTAGAGCAGCTTTAGAATCAGTGCAAATACGGGCAACAGAAAGAAAAGTATCTTCGAAAAATTGTCCATGAAGGCTTTGCCAAAGTCTTTTCCAAAACCCGTGAGGTTATCTTTGTATTTCTGGTTGATCAAATATTTGGCCGTGAGCAGAAATTTACCTTCATAGCTCCAAAAGGAAGAAATGAAATTTGCCAGCAGCTCGCCTAAGGTCTGACGTTTCGGAAGGTCCTTCTGACCACAATGGTGACAGAACACCTCCATTAGTTTCATGCCGCAATTCAGACAAAATTCATTGTGTCGTTTAGGCTTACCCGATTGCTCGGCGGCCACCATGCCCTCCGCGGCTGAAAATGACTTGCTTAACTCATCCATGGCTAGAATGAAAGTTTTTTCAGTACCCCGATAGTCTTTTCCAGCATGCGGTCGTCCACATCCAGGTGTGTCACCATCCGGATCTCTGTTGGGCTAAA
>JAYWDR010000187.1:0-6420 GCA_043779735.1 Cyclobacteriaceae bacterium
GTGGGCGGAGATGTGATCAAAGAAGGCAACCAGGCCATTGTGGTGCGTGGCATAGGAATTTTAACGCGATTGGATGAAGTGGAGAACATCATCATCGACAATGTCAACAGCGTGCCGATAAAAATAAAAGATGTAGGCTCGGTAAAAGAATCTTTTCAGCCACGCCTGGGCATGGCCGGCCGCGATGAAAAAGATGACGTGGTAGAAGGCATTGTGCTGATGCGAAAAAAAGAAAATGTAAACGAGGTGATCAAAGCCTTGGAGGCAAAAGTGGAAGAACTCAACGACCGCATCTTACCAGCCGATGTTTCCATTGATACATTCTACAATAGGAAAACACTCAATACCTATACCATGGAAACGGTATCGGAAAATGTGGTGACGGGCATTTCGCTGGTCACCCTTTTGCTTTTACTGTTTCTTGCCGATTGGCGCACCACTGTTACCGTTGCCATTATAATCCCCATGGCGCTGCTCTTTGCTTTCACGTGCATCCACCTAAAAGGAATGACTGCCAACCTGCTCTCCATCGGTGCTGTTGACTTTGGTATAATCATAGACGGTGCAGTGGTAATGGTGGAAGGGATTTTTGTGGTATTGGCGCACAAGGCAAGCCAACTCGGGATGCTGGAATTCAATAAACGAGCAAAGCTCAGCACCATATCCAAGACGGCCGTTGAAATGGGCAAATCCATTTTCACTTCCAAGATCATCATCATCACGGCCCTGCTGCCCATCTTTTCATTTCAAAAAGTGGAAGGCAAACTCTTCTCGCCCCTTGCATACACCATGGGCTTCGCGTTGGTGGGCGCACTTATCCTCAGCCTCACGTTGGTGCCACTGCTGATTAGCATTTTATTGAAGAAAAATGTTCGCGAGCGCGAGAATCCATTGGTGAACGCAGTACATAAGGTATATAAGCCTACGCTTCATTACATGCTGGATCATCCGAAGAAAAACATTGCTATAGCGTTTGTGATTTTAGTAGTTTCTATTTTTTCATTTCGATTCATTGGATCTGAATTTTTACCGCATTTGAATGAAGGCTCTATCTATGTGCGCGCCTCTATGCCCATGTCCATCTCGCTGGATGAAGCGTACCACTTTACGCGCCACATCCGCTCGGTGTTTAGATCTTTCCCACAGGTGCACGGGGTCATGTCTCAAACGGGCCGCCCCAATGATGGCACGGACCCTACCGGCTTTTTCAACGCAGAGTTCTTTGTCGATCTGTATCCACAAAAAAAATGGAAAAGAAAAATTTCCAAAGATGACCTCATTACAGAAATGCAAGCGAAACTAGTGGGCTTTAAAGGCATTGTGTTCAACTTCTCGCAGCCCATTTCAGATAATGTGGAGGAAGCCGTATCGGGCGTGAAGGGATCCATGGCCATCAAAATATTTGGCAATGACCTTACAGTCTTGCAACAAAAAGCAGACAGCGTTTTTAAAATTATGAAAGGAGTAAAAGGGGTGGAAGACCTGGGCATTTTTAAAAATTTGGGCCAACCCGAATTCAGGATCATACTGGATCAACAAAAGATGGCGATCTACAATGTGTCTACTGAAGCGGCTCAATCCGTTATTGAAATGGCCGTGGGCGGAAAAACAGTTTCCCACTTTTATGAACTGGAAAAGAAATTTGACATTCGGGTGCGGTATGATGAAGCCTTCCGCTATTCAGAGGAGCAGATCAGCAATTTGTATGTGCCTACCCGCAGCGGAGAGCGGATACCACTCAAAGAAATTGCCACCCTGGGTACGCACTCGGGCGTAGCGTTTGTTTACCGTGAGTGGAACCAGCGATTTATTGCCTTAAAGTTTTCGGTGCGCGGCCGCGATTTGGGCAGCACCATTAATGAAGCGCAGAAAAAAGTTGGCTCCGCAATCCACTTAGTAAAGGGGTACAGCATAAAATGGGCGGGAGAATTTGAAAATCAGGAACGCGCCACCAAGAGGCTGGCCTATGTGGTGCCCATCAGCATTTGCATCATCTTCCTTATCTTGCTTTTTACATTCGGCAATTCCATTGACGCATCCATCATTATTTTGAATGTGCCCTTTGCATTGATCGGTGGTATTTTCGCACTATTGATTACCAACATCAACTTTAGTATTTCGGCAGGGGTTGGCTTTATTGCCCTGTTTGGGGTAGCCACTCAAGATGGCGTTATCCTGGTGAACAAGTTCAAGGAGAACTTACGTAAAGGAATGCTAGTGAAAGACGCTGTGCGCGAAGGGGCACTATCGCGTTTAAGGCCAGTGATCATGACGGCACTGATGGCATCGATGGGTCTGCTGCCTGCTGCAATCTCGTCAGGCATTGGCTCCGAAACTCAAAAGCCCCTTGCCATTGTGGTGATTGGTGGATTGATTACCGCTACCTTGCTTTCTTTATTGATCTTGCCTACTATCTTTAATTTTATCTATGGCCGCAAAGAAGGGCAACGAATCATTACTGAAATAAACCCCGGTAACTAGCCATGAGAATTATTGCCCTGGCCTGTTCGGTTGTATTGCTATGTACCACCACTCTTTCTGCCCAGTCAGATTCTACGCGCCAATCCAACTTGACATTTCACTTTATGAATACCGTGGTGTATCAAGAGCACGATCGTTTTCAAGTTCCCTATTCGGGGATCAAGAGTTTATCTAACCAGGAAGAAGCGCAGATTACCGTGCGCAACACATGGTTTGTAGGAAAGCGGCTTGGCAAGAATACTTCTATTTACGTTAATCCAGAATTGGCAGGCGGTAGCGGCCTGAGCGGAGTGGCAGGCATAGCGGGCTTCCCCAGCGGGGAAGCATTTCGTGTAGGAAGCGGGGTACCAAGGATATACATCGCAAGGGCGTTCATCCGCCACCAGATTCCCCTGTCAAAAGAAAAACAAAAAATGGCTAATTCAATCAATCAATTGCGTCAGGAGTTGGCCATCAAGCGCATTACCATCACAGCAGGTAAGTTTAGTTTATTGGATTATTTTGATGGATCGGAATATGCCAACGATGGACGCACCCAGTTTATGAATTGGGCATTGATGACCGGAGGTGCTTATGATTTTGCTTCAGACACACGGGGCAACACGTGGGGCGCATTGGTGGAATATTTTGTGCCGGGCAGGGTTATCCGCTTTGCCGTGTCTATCCCTTCCTCTAGTCCCAACGGCCCCAAATTCGATTTCAATTTTCGGGAAGCCAACAGTTTCAACTTTGACATTCGGCAAAACTTTTCACTCTTTAAAAGCAAGGCGACCTTCGGCCTCACGGGATTTATAAACAATACCTTGGGGGCGCGATTCAATGACATTGTTTATACCAAACCTGATAGCGTGGCCAAAATCAGAAAAAATTATCATCAAAAATATGGTGTCGTTGCAAGCCTGGAACAAAGCTTCAAACACTGGGCATGGTTTGCCATGGGCAGTTGGGCGGATGGCAAAACTGAAAATTGGGGCTTCACACAGATAGACCATTCGCTTGCCGGGGGAGTTGTTCTATTTGGGCAACGATGGAAAAGACCAATGGACAGAGTAGGGTTGGCTGGCGCTGTGAACGGGCTATCGAACGATCAAAAAAGTTTTTTACAGCGGGGGGGCAATGGATTTATCATTGGTGATGGCAATCTCAACTATTCTAAAGAAAAAATGGTGGAGGCCTACTATTCTATAAAGGTCGGCACCAATATGTACCTCACACTAGACTATCAATATATTTGGGATATGGCCTTTAACGCAGATCGGGGAGGCATTGGGGTGTGGGGAGTTCGATCACATGTGGAGTTTTAACTTGAGATTAGCAATGAAACAAATGAACGAGCGAAATTTTAAAAAAATGAGTACAAGCAAAGAATGGCTCACGCGGAATAATAATTACTACGCTCCTGTTGATGGTCTGAATTTCCTTAATTTGCATTTTAATCCTGCGTTTGACTACTTACCGATAGGTTGATAAGGAGAAATGTTTTCATATTCAGAATTCTTTTCCCTTTCCTGTTCAAGATCAAACCGACTCTGAATGTTCAACCAAAATTCAGCGGAGACATTAAAAAATTTGCCTAGCCGTATGGCCGTATCTGCGGATAAATTCCGCGTACCTTTAATTAACTGACTAATCCTTGTTTGGTCTACCCCGATCGCTTTCGCCAACGCATAAGGCGAAATTTTCAATTCATCAAGAAAGTCCAGCTTTAGGATTTCACCGGGATGTACGTTCTCTAATTTTTTCATTTTTGTGTTTAATTAATGATGGTCCATTATTCCAACCTCAAAGGCGTTTCCATGCATCCATTTAAAGACGATTCTCCAATTATCATTAATTCGAATACTGTGAAAAGCGCTTCCCTTAAGTTTTTCCAGCCTGTTTCCAGGAGGAACCCTAAGATCATTGATCGAAATCGCAGCGTGGATATGTACAAGTTTCCTCCTGGCGGTCTGCTGAATTGTTGCAGGAAATCTTTTTGATACAAGTCCATTCCAAACTAGTTCTGTTTCATGGCCTGAAAAGGTGACAATCACAAGAAAATAGGTTAATTACTAGTGAAAGGTACTACTATTGTAACGCAATAGCAACCAAATAGGTGCATTTCTATTCAGCCTCCTGTCGGCTTCTCCTTCTCTTTTGGCGAAGCTGGTGTCGCGGTAGGCTGCTCGCCAATCCTGGATTTCTGAATGCCAAAGAGCCGGTACGCCAACAACTTCCCCGCTCCTTCCCTTTCGCTTTTCTCTACCCGTAGCGACCCTTGCTGCAACACCTGTTGCCCGGCTTGCACCACGTAGCGGATGTCAAGATCGTTACCATGCCCGGTGAATGCGAGCGTCACGACAGGCGCTTTATTATCTGAAACAATATTTATCCTGCTGTCGCGAAGTTCGTCCAGTATTCCTTCTGCCTCTGTGGATAGTTTGCCCGTCGTGCGTAACCGAAACGCCATGGTAAGGTCGGAGAACGGCAGCAACTGAGGATAGAGCCTGTACAATTGTTGGATGTTAGCCATTCTTTTGGATCCATCTGTGGCCAGCGCTAGACCTTCGAACACTCTCGCCATCAACAGCGTTTGGTAGGGGTCTCCCCTGTCAGGATCATTGAGCACCTGGTTAAAATAGAACATCGCTTCACGTTCTTTCCCTTCGGCCAGGTAAAGCTTCCCCAAAAAGTACCGGAAGTATTTCTTCAGCCGTGGCCGCTTGTCGGTACGCAGCAGTTTCTTGTAGGCGTTGATAAAATACTCGTTGCCAAAGCCATCGATCACCGACCAGACTTCGTCGAACGTGATCAGATTCTCGGGGGAGAATACTGAATAAATGACTTGCTCGCGCTCAGGACTTTCCGCTACCAGCGATGCCAGTACCATTTTGTGATGCCGTACTCCAAAGGTGTATTTCGTCCATCGATACCAGTTCAGGGGATTGAGCCAGAAATACCACTCCTGGTGCTCGAACCTGTATTCTTCCTTGAAGTGCCGTTGGTTTACATAGTTCAATGAGGCGACTGCCAGGTTATATTGTTCCTGTCCCCAGGTGGTGCCGATGTGCAGCTCCTGGAAGCGAGCTGCTTTGTTCGCCCGATCCTGGCTCTCGGCAGTGAGCCCTTCATAGTGCTGGGCGCGCGCTAACCCAATACAATGCCATCCATATCCGGGTGTGCTTCCCTGCTTCTTAAGTACATCGCTCAACAGTGAGTCGGCTTGCTCCGGGTGGCCTCGGTAGGTAGCTAACGTGCCACGCATGTAGTAATATTCCTTAGTATTTTTTTCCGGGCTCTGCTCCCGATCCTCAGCTTCACGAAAAAATAATTCCGCTTCTTCAAATTCCCCCATGGCGAGCTTAAACTCAGCGTAGTTGTTGCTGGAGTAGGCGTTATTCTTAATTAATAGATCATAGTACATGTTCGCCGAGTCTATATCCAATAAATAATCGTGGATCATGGCCTTATAGTGAAAGGTGGCCAGGTATTGCCTGTTAAGAAAATTCGGATCATACAATCCGTTATTAATGGGTAAGTCATTACGGATCTTCTGCAAGGCAGAGTCCAGACAGCGGTTGGCCGCAGCGACATTCTCTTTCACAGAATTCTTAAGAAACGGGAAACGCTTAGACGTATAGGCGCGGTTGCGATGAAAGAGCCAGGCCATGGTATTGTACGAGCCAAGATTGGTCTCCACCTGAAAATTACGGTCACGGATGTGTCGCAGCACCTCCATGGCTTTCTCTTGCTCTTCTACATTCTGATAGCACCGGCTAAGAAAATAAGTGATCAAGCCATAATCGAAATGGTATCTGTAGTTGTCATTGTACACTGCAAACTTATTGGTGCGCAGACGAAGCAGCGGGTTGTAATCATGCTCGATCTTGCCCATTGCTTTTTCTAACGGTATGATAGCCTTTGTAAAGCCAAGCTCATCGTTGGCACGGAAGAATAAAT
>JAYWDR010000188.1:0-2148 GCA_043779735.1 Cyclobacteriaceae bacterium
GGAACGCGGACTATATTCCAAAATCAGTTTCAGAAAGGCCAACCTATTCCAATCAATGGATTGGTCTGGATGGGTGGTCTTGATTTCATGCTACAGCAAGTCAGCATCGAGTTGGAGGAAGGATTTTCTTGTATCAAGTTGAAAATAGGCAGCTTGAATTTTGAAAAGGAACTGGACATACTTCAGTTTATCCGAAGAAAATACTTCAGGGATGTTATTTCTATCCGGCTCGATGCCAATGGAGCTTTCAAGCCGGACCAGGCGCTTTACAAACTGACGGATTGTTCGCGGTATGATGTGCACTCTATTGAGCAGCCCTTGAAGGCCGGGTCACCTGACCTGGAGGAATTGTGCAGGCAGTCTCCAATCCCAATAGCACTTGATGAAGAATTAATTGGAGTGAACGGCCGGGAGGCCAAGATTGAGTTATTGGAAAGGATTAAGCCTCATTTCATTGTATTAAAGCCTACAATTCATGGGGGCATGGTGGGCTGCGCTGAATGGATTGCGCTGGCCGATGAAAGAAAGATTGGGTGGTGGATAACCTCCGCTCTGGAAAGCACTATTGGTTTGAACGCCCTAGCCCAGTTTACCGCCAATTACGTTGTGACTATTCCGCAAGGCCTTGGAACGGGGACAATCTTTACAGATAATATACCGTCGCCGCTGGTGGTCAAGAAAGGCTCTTTGTTGTATAATTCCCAAGAAATTTGGGATTTATCAGAATTAAGCTAAATAAATTAGTCTATTTTCTTGCAGAGTAGCATATTTCGACTTTTATTTGACTAACTATTTTAGTTATGAAGCTTAGACTTACAAGCAAGCGGCTGTCCTCGGGCAGGTTCCAGGTAAATTTTTCGGCCGAAGGATTTCAGCAGCCCTGCTATGGTTATATGTTGGCCGATCCTACCTCAACGGTCAGTGATGTGGTTGATAAAATCAGTCGGCATGTGCAAGCGATGCAGAGCAAAGATTCATATTTTCAACGCAATCTTTTTTCACTGCATTCACGCAATGTGCATTCGGGTCGGATTCTTTTATTTGCCAAATAGGTATGGTGAAGCTTAACGAAAACATTCGTTTCCTACGAAAGCAACTCGGCCTTACTCAAGACCAATTTGCCCGTGAGCTTGACATCAAGCGATCGTTGGTGGGCGCGTACGAGGAAGGAAGAGCAGAGCCACGTCTGGAGCTTCTGCAAAAAATGGCGGCGATGGGAGGACTGTCTGTTGACGTGTTGATTGGCAGGGACGTCAGTCAGCTCAAAGACTATGAGAAGAAATCAATGCGCAGCAAGGAAGTCTTGGTAGTGACTGTAGATGAAAACGATCGCAATAATATTGAGCTTGTTCCACATAAAGCTGCGGCAGGGTATCTTAGTGGTTATGCAGATCCTGAATACATTAAAGAACTTCCCAGATTCAAACTTCCTATTTTAAGTCAGGGAACCTACCGTGCCTTTGAGATAACTGGTGACTCAATGCTTCCCATCTTACCTGGCACTATTGTCATCGGAGAATGGGTGGAAGATATCAACGATCTAAAAAACGGGAAGTCGTATGTGCTCGTTACGCAGCATGAAGGTATTGTTTACAAGCGAGTCTTTAATTACCTGCAGGAAAACGGGAAGTTATTTCTTGTTTCAGACAACCGGCAGTATGCACCTTACCAGATCGATGCCTCTGACGTGGTGGAGGTCTGGGGTGCCAAAGCCTACATCAGCGTTCAGTTTCCGGACATAAGTGCCAAGAATGACATGTCGGTTGAGCAACTTGCGGGTGCTGTGTTAGAATTACAACAGGAACTTCAGTCGCTCAAAACGCAAACAGCAATAAAGAAATCTTCTTAGCCGAGAGAACTTCTCTGTCCCTCCTTGAACGGAGGGGCAGGGGGTTTTAATGGGCAGAGGTAAGCACTTTCATGGTCGCCAAGCGATCAATTTTTTGCGTATTCGTTTCGATGAAATGGTCGATAAATAATAAAATCTTTGGGACTTCATACAAGGCTACACATTGCGAGAGCATGGCAAGTATTTGTTGTTCTTTTTCCCGGACTATTTTCGGGCCCTCGAGTATCAAGGCTACCTTCTCCCCGAGTTTTGGATCCGGAATTCCGACGATAAAAAACCTCTTTTCAACTCCCAACTGC
>JAYWDR010000189.1:0-2147 GCA_043779735.1 Cyclobacteriaceae bacterium
ATAATTCATTACGCTACAGCAAGTGTTTTTTCATGTTTGGCATTATCTGCAGCAAACAATAAACAAGCCTGTACATCGGCTTTAGTTATGCGGGGATACGCCTGTTTTAAGTCTTCAAATGAATAACCTGCAGCAAGCTTTTTAAGTATTAATTCTACAGGTATTCTTGTGCCATTGATTACCATTTTTCCAAACATAATTTCGGGGTTGGATGATATGTGGTCTCTCCAATTCATTTCTAAATGATTTCCTTAAAGATACAAACTCTATTAGTAAAATTTTTTTGACGGTGCTGTTCTGCGGATGAAGGGCTTTCCCCGCAATAAAGAGTTGCTTTGTATGAAAGAGTGAGGGGTAAAACCAAAAGACCGGAACCGAAATTTAATCGTCCATTCATGCTCTACGTAATTACATACACGATTACAAGCTTACCGAATGTTTAAAAATGAATACTATGATGACAGATAGTACCGAAGCCAATCGCCCAATATAATTACCCAAAGTAAAAGTGCCGCTTTAAAAGCCGGCATGAAGTGCAACTGCATTTTGTACCTCAAGGCGTTGCAGTTAACATGTGCGACGCAACGGCAGCTAAATAGATATTTAAAAGCTTAGTACACAAAATCACTCCAACCCACAAGCACAAGTAGTCACCTCCCTTGTTACCATATAATCACTGTTGGCAACCTGTATGTGTGTGGTACACGGCATACAGGGGTCGAAGCTTCGGATGGCTCGTAAAATGTCGATGCCCTTAAATTTCTTATCGGGATTATCCAACTCAATGTTTTCGAGAATAGGCGTATTCATCACGGCTTCCTCGTACGGACCGGGTTGGCCCCATGGTGTTCGTGGCGCTGCATTTAGAGTGGAAGGCGTGAGTATTTGATAGTTTGAAATAGCACCATCATCAATGATTAAATGATGGGTTAAAAAGCCGCGACCTGCACCCCAAAAACCAACACCTATTTGCGTGCCTTTTTTGGGAATGGTAAACGGTGTGCTCATGCTCACTTCTCCTTTGCGCAGAAAATCCATTGCCATATACCAGTTATCGAGTGCCACCAATGCAGAGTATGGAATGCAGAAAGCCCTTGCACGGTTGCGTTCAAAAGCATTCCAATCTTTAGGGATGTGCCACTCCATAGTTGTTGCCGGCAAATTGTGTTTAGGCATGTGCAAAATCATGCTGTGACCGGTGGGTTCTACAAACCGGCGGCTTACTACTTTATTGGCTTTGGCAGTTATATATAAACGGGCATAAGCACCTGCTTCTACGGGATTTCTATCCCATGTGGGGCAGGTATCCCAGGTGTACCTGTCACGCCAGCTTTGCTTGCCGGGCTTGGCAATCGTATCCTTATTCCAGGGATGGTTGGGGCTTAATGGTGTGCCATCCATATCGGTTTTAAAACGGTGTCCATCCCATTTTTCATAATAAGAATGTTCAACAAATTCTTCAAGTCCGGCATTAATTTGTTTGAGGTTGGTTGTAACCAGTTCGCCATCAATCAACACACCCGGCGTTGACCAGCGGGCATTACCCCAGGTATCGCAATTTGCATACGATGCGTCATAATAATCAGGGTGGTCCCACACACCGGTTTCAATCATGGTAGCCGGGCGGGCACCTAATTTAGCATAGTCAGGATTACACTCCAGGAAGAAGTCGAATACATCATCCCAAAGACCCACTACCTTTTGTCCGTAATCAAAAAACTTAATGAGGCGCTGGTATAATTCATTTAAAACGGTGATGTTGATCGTAACAGAAAGTCCACCCGGAATAACCGATTGCGGATGCGGATATTTACCACCAATCAGCACATAAGCCTCACGGGCAACACGGGTCATTTCCAATGCTTCGATGTATAATTTTCCGGTCAGCGGGTTAAGGTCACGCATGATGTCAATCATCATTTCGTAGCCATGCACTGCCTTGTTTTTTGCAGCAGTTGTTTTTGCTTTATCAACAATCTCAGGGTTGGTTTCATTCACAAGCTGTTCAGAATAATCAGGACCCGACAAAAGAAATAAATGCAGCGGATGATCGTACAAATATTCAACAGCTAACAAAATATTACGCATTACAATAGCCAGCGGTGGCGGCTTTATGTCAAGCGCCATTTCAATAGCCAATGCCGAAA
>JAYWDR010000190.1:0-2142 GCA_043779735.1 Cyclobacteriaceae bacterium
GCTGTAATCCAATTAGATCAGGTGCTGATAGGTTGGATAGCCTCTCGGTTATTGATTTCGCACCATAGGCTTTGCCCAGGTCACTTCCATTGAAAACAACTTTGGTCTTGTTGTCCACGAAGGTGATGCCGTAGATTCTACCTTCTTCATTTCGCCGAAACAGTACGTAAATACTTTTCCGGCTCAAAGCCTGGACAAAAGCCGATTTTGTCACTATCTTTTTGTTACCAAAACAATCCTCAATACACTTAATGATTCTGTCTCTGTAAGGCCGTCTTGGCTCTTCATTTATTTTGAATTGTTTTTCCAGGTACGCAAGTGTTGGCTTTCCATGAATTGAACTTGCCTTGATCGGAACACCAGTCTTTTTGCCCTCATTGTCTAAGGCCCTGTAATGCAGTCCTCGCTTCTGAAACATTCTTGATCTTTCGCTACCCCTGTCTGCAACAATATTGAACTGACTCAAAACAGCATTGAATTCTGGAAGGGATGTGTACTTATAAGACCGTGTAACGGCTGCGACTACATTTGCAATGCTGCATTTCGTTTCAGATTTGCCATACACTAACTTCTGGGCACTGTCCTGATTTATAGTTTTCCGAGGATCTTGGCTGCGACCTGAGGCCTTAACGAGTTCGTATTTATCCTCTATCTCTTTTCTGGCTTTCTCCGATTGATTTCTTCCGATATTGTAAAGAATAATCCTGCTCCCGTCCCTTTGGATATTGGTAGTGACAACATGAATATGGGGGTGGCCGGCATCGAAGTGTTGATACACCAGGTAGGGCTGGTGACCAAATCCGATCTTGTCCATGTAATCAGTCGCAATCTCCTGGAGCTTCTGTTCACTTAACTTTTCATCAGGATGAAAATTTATAGAGATATGGACAGCTTTGGTGGTAGCCCTTCGGTTTTGCTGCATGAAGGCTTCAAACCCATGCACCTTTTCATAGAACATAAGCCTATCCACCGGACAACCAAATGAATTCTCAAGAATGCATTTCGCTGAGCCTTGCTTGACCTTGTTCTCATTGTAATTGAGAATATTCAACATTCGTTTTGCGGCGTTCACCCTTGTAACCATTTCTTGGAGATTTCTGAAGTCATTGCCAACAGCTTGTCCACCTTGTAGCCTACCTTCTTGTATTCTTCAGCCACCTTGAGTGAGGCGTAGAGCTTCTGTTTCACAATGTCTGTGCTATGGAATTGGTGGGTGATCTGGTTGATATTCCTGCCTATTGCATTGAGCTCTTTTCCAATCCCTGCCAGTTCAAGTGCAGTAGATTCGAGCTTGGCGTCCGTGTGTTTCCAAATGATCTCTTCCCTGTACAGGATGCTCCGGGCCAGTTCGGCGATAGTCCGGCAGTTGCTGTTAGCCAGCCATTCCTCCATTCGCTTGTAGAATGAATCTGAGGTTCTGATGGTGACCTTCCTGATCAATTTTGCTGACCTGTCAACTTTTCTCCGAGTCATAATCTGCTTGATTTTTGTGGTCTTGAAAAGCCGAGTTCCGAGGCTTTTTGCTGCTTAACTTCCAGGGCTATCCTGTACGAATGCGCCAGCATTCGTACATCTTGCCGAAACCACAAAACGGGTTTCTGCCCTTGGGAACTTGTGGAATAGCAGTCTCTGAAATTGGTTCCTAACATGGTTTTAAGAGTTTGGAGTTTTAGAACCAAAATGAGGGTTACTCTTATGCGCTTCGATCATCCTTTGGATGTCGTCATAGTCGTAGAAGAAGACAGCTCCAATCCTGGTAAAGGGCAGGGTTCCGTTTACACGAAGGTTTTTAAGGGTACCGGTAGAGACCATCAGGAGTCTCCTGACCTCATCCGATTTGAGCCACTTCCGGGCGGGTATTGTCTGTCCTTGAGATAACAGCTTCTGTATCTCAGTAAGGAGTTCCTGCTTGAAATTTTGCAGGTCTTCGAGGGTTATGATGCTTTCTGCCATAGTCGAAATGATTATGGCACAAAGGAAAAGGCTGGGGGTGTTTGGAAACAGTTACAAGGGTTCCAGGACCCCCGGTAAGTAGTTGAGGATCAGAAGGAAAATTTCTAAAAATAATAAGGGGTCTTCAATCGAATTCTTTCAAAAGAACCTCATGCCTGTTTAATTCCTTAACTATTAGGTCAGTCCGCA
>JAYWDR010000191.1:0-6403 GCA_043779735.1 Cyclobacteriaceae bacterium
ACTGAAAAAGTTGTCCCAGGCCTCAGCCTCATGTATCGTTATACAAACAACAAGTATTATAACCCGCACATTTCAACTACGGATTATGGCATCAGTCCCTTCGTGCGGTACATGATGGGCGGTGGACTTTTTTTGCATGCCGAATACGAATACCTGAATTACCAATATCCGATTAGCCCCACTGAGACAATAAGAAAGGGATTTACAAGTTTTCTGGCAGGTGGTGGATTTTTTCAGCCCTTTGGCAGACATGCAGGATTTTATGCAACAGTCCTCTACAATTTCTCCTATCAGAACGGTTTCTATCCCTATAGCAGTCCGATCATTTATCGTATGGGAATTACTGCAGGCTTTTAAAACTCAAGCGAGAATTTCTTTCCCAATTCCTTCAGATCTTCTACTACTTTTGGGTTTAAGGGAATGCCCTCTTTTCTGCGAATGACTTCACTCTCTCTTTCTGGATCCCCCGGAATAATAACCCGTTCCTTGCCTTCAACAGTCTTGGCTGACCGGAAGCGTGTGATCCAATGATCCATATGATGCTTGAAGTCTTCAACGGGCCGGAAAGCATCTACCCGCATCGCACCAAAGAAGTGGCCAATACCATCTCCAACAGGATCACTTGGCGGTGCCAGGAAACTGACAAACGGCGGTACCCATGGTCCGTAGTTTGCGCCTGACAGCACGGCCGAAAATATATCTACCCAGGCACCCAGGCAAAATCCTTTGTGACTGCCATGCTCGTAATCGCTGCCCAGCGGAATAAGGGCCCCACCTTGTTTTAGTTCATCGGGATTGGTCGATGCCGTTCCATCTTTCTTTTGTATCCATCCTGTCGGAGCTTCTTTGTTTTTGCGCTGTAGGATTTCCAGTTTTCCATTGGCTGCCGTAGTGGTTGCGAAGTCAGCAACAAAGGGTGGCTGCTCACCCGCGGGAATTGCTACACAAATTGGATTGGTGCCCAACAGACGCTCAACAGAGAAAGTGGGGGCTACCAGCGGACTGGCATTGGTCATGGCAATACCAATCATGTCATGACCCAGTGCTTTCATCGCGTGATGTCCTGCAATACCGAAGTGGTTTGAATTCCTTACGGCCACCCAGCCCGTGCCACAGGTCTTCGCTTTTGCGATTGCAACTTCCATAGCGTACGGAGCGACGACCAGTCCAAGACCCTGGTCGCCGTCAACCACCGCGGTGCTTGGCGATTCATGCACGATACGGATATTGGGCTTGCTGTTGATTCGCTTGGCATCCCATAGTCGTACATACCCACTGAGTCTTGCCAGGCCGTGAGAGTCGATGCCACGGAGGTCGGCGCTAAGCAATACATCTGCAGCTTGTTTGGCCTGGTCGGGTGGACAGCCTATTTTGAGAAATACTTCATTGGCAAATTGCCAGAGAGTGGAGTACGAAAAATTCGGTTCATTCATCTCGTAAAAATAAGGAACCAAAGTACTTCTATGGCGTCTTTGTAATCTAAATTGGTTCTTTAAACACAGGGCCACAGGGTGTGAACTCAGTGTAAAAATTCATTCTGGCAGCTTATACATTATTTCTACCTTCATTTATGGAAAACCTGCACAACTGGCATCTTATAGCTAAAATTGAAAAATTATGAACCACAAGCACCTCATTCTGGTAGTCTTATGCGTAGTCCTTTTAGGACTTTCGCATGCTGTTTCAGGTCAAAACGACAAGCCCGTCGATTCCAAAATCACCAACATAACCGTTTTCCTTGCCAAAGCGCAGGTTAGCCGCGAATTGAAGACACGAATAGATGCTGGCAAAACCAACCTTGTGATCACTGGACTTACATCGCTATTGGACCCCCAGAGCATCCAGGTGACCGGAAAAGGAAATTTTATTATCCTCGGCACCAGTCATAGACAAAACTATCTCAATGACCTGAACCTGCCGAAGCCATTGAAAGTACTGAAAGACAGTGTAGAGCACCATCAAAAACAAATTAGCCTTGAGCAAAGTCAGAAAGAGATTTTAAATAGAGAGGAACAGATGCTGCTGAGCAACCAGAAAATAGGAGGGACTAATCAAAACCTTACCGTAGCTGAACTGAAAGCCATGGCCGATTTTTATCGCAACCGCCTGGGTGAGATTGTGACCAACCGGATGAAGGAAGATGATAAAATAAAGCGCCTTACGGACCGGATGACAAAAGTGCAACGACAAATCAACTCACAGAATGAACTATACAGCCGCAATACCAGTGAGATTGTCGTGAGCGTTTCTGCGGAGGCAGCTACTTCGGCAGACCTTACCGTGAGCTATGTAGTGGCCAATGCGGGTTGGTATCCGATTTATGATTTAAGGGCTCTCAATACGAAAAACCCAGTTCAGCTAAGCTATAAGGCCAACGTTTTTCAGAGTACGGGGGAAGAATGGAAGAATGTTCATCTGACATTATCGACGGCCAATCCAAACCTTAGCGGACTAAAACCTGAATTGAACTCGTGGTATTTGGATTTTTACCAGCCTATTGTCTATCAAGGCCCTTCGTATGAAAAAAGAGGCAGATCAGCGATCCCGTCTGCAACCAAGGGTGAAGATATGAGCGAGGTAGCAATTATGAAACCTGCGGAGACATCCGCTGAGTATGTAAACACGATTCAAACAACCCTGAATACCGAATTTGATATTTCCCTTCCCTACGATGTCTCTTCTTCCAATAAGCCAACCTTGGTGGACATCCGGGCGTATGAAATGAAGGCGAATTTTCAATATTCTGTTGCGCCCAAGCTTGATGCTGATGCTTTTCTTATAGCCAAAGCCACGGGCTGGGAAGCGTTCAGCTTACTGCCGGGCGAGGCCAATATCTTCTTTGAAGGAACGTTCGTCGGCAAAACATTTATCGATCCCAATTCCATCAAGGATACGTTGTCAATTTCTCTGGGCCGGGACAAGCGAATTGTAATAAAGCGGGAAAAAGTAAAAGATTTCACATCGCGAAAGGCGATCGGGGCCAATGTCCGCGAGACGTCCGCTTATGAAATTTCCGTTCGCAATACCAAACAGGAACCTATCAAAATTGTAGTGGAGGATCAGGTGCCCGTGTCGCAGAACAGCCAGATTGAAGTTATCATGATTGATGCCGGGGGCGCCAACTACAACAAAGATACCGGCAAACTCATCTGGACCTGGATGGTGTCGTCTAACGAGACGAAAAAGATGACATTCAAGTTTGAAGTGAAATATCCAAAGGACAAGCAGATCAGCGGGTTGTAATT
Organism: Cyclobacteriaceae bacterium; assembly: GCA_043779735.1. Taxonomy (GTDB): domain Bacteria; phylum Bacteroidota; class Bacteroidia; order Cytophagales; family Cyclobacteriaceae; genus ELB16-189. The sequence goes on from JAYWDR010000191.1 coordinate 3,246, forward strand.
TCAATGGTGAGTGGTCACTCTTTAGCCACGGATTGCCTTTAGATTTGCACGGATAATGCATAAAAATCCTTGTCATCCGTGGGAATCTTTGACGGATATTTTTTTCTAATGGCCGCTTTTCTATTTTTATGGATGATCCGTAAGACCTTCACATGGATTCTATTGTTGATCCTGCCGTCTTTAGCCTTCGGGCAAGTCATCAACACGGCCACCATGGATACGGTGGGGACAACGGTGATTGGCCGTGTGGGCATCGGTGGTTATGTGGATTCTTATTATGGCTATAATTTCAGTAAGCCTGCCAATGGTACAAATCCTTATTTTGTTTCCTCTGCGAGGCACAATGAAGTGACGATCAATCTGGCGTATGTTGATGTCCGTTACCGCTCCACATACATGCGTGCCCGCTTTGTGCCGGGATTTGGCACATACATGGATTCAAATTATAAAAACGAACCAGGTTCTTTGAAAAACATGGTGGAAGCCAATGTGGGGGTGCTGATTTCCGAAAAGAAGAAAATCTGGATTGATATCGGTGTGCTGGGCTCTCCCTACACCAATGAGAGCGCTATTTCTAAGGACCACCTTATGTACACGAGGTCGTTCGCCCCGGAAAACGTTCCGTATTATGTCACCGGTGCCAGACTTTCTGTACCGGTCAGTCGAAAACTAAATGCATATTTCTATGTTTTGAATGGCTGGCAGGTTATCCAGGATAACAATTCCGGAAAATCAATCGCCACCCAATTGGAATACAGGCCTAACAACAACATGCTTTTTAACTGGACCACCTATCTCGGTGATGAGAGATCTTCAAAACATCCTGATTTCCGCATGCGGTATTTCAACGACTTTTACTGGATTTACAAGCCAGCTGGAAAATTTTCAGCTACTTCGTGCTTTTATTTTGGTTATCAACAAAAGGATGGAGCCTCCACCGCTTCTTGGTGGCAGGCGAATTTCATTGGTAACTATGCATTTAACTCCGTGGTCTCCCTCTCTGGAAGAATTGAATACTTCAATGACACTGGCGCTGTATATACAACAACCATTACGGGCGTGCCAGGCTTTCGTACTTCGAGCGTAGGTACGTGCATTAATTTCAAATTACATCGGTTGGCACTCCTCCGCTTTGAAGCAAGAAGATTCCTTTCCCTTGAAAACGTTTATCTGGATGATAAAGGTAACCCGACCAACGAAAGCATTTTATTGGTTGGAAGTTTGACAGCCTGGTTCTGAAAAGTTCAGTTTGCTATCCACATCCTGAAGAAATAACCTATCTCGAACAGTAGAAGGTCATTCTGTCGGCTATCATTGTCAAACTGGTAAGCAAAGTAAAGACGAAGATTCTGTCCCTTATTCATTGCATAGTAAACAATTCCTGTTGCCAGCCCGTAGCCTTCATCTGAGCCCTGAAAATAATCGGCCTTTTAAAGTTTGGTAACGGTCGAATTCAGCATATGCATTGCAACACCTCCCAGCATATCAGGATTCGGCATATTGAAAAAGGAAATCTGCCCCATCGAGAGTAAAGGCATGAAGAAAAAAATGGAGGCAAGTAATTTCATGATCTATGCGAGGGATGCAAGCACGCCCTCCTTCAATGAATAAGTAGAAACTCTTACTTCTTGAAATGAAAAACGCGTAATGAGAAACCTGATTAAACAACAGGCTACGACAATCATGTCCACTCGCATCTCAATCATCCCCGGGATTTTCAAGCGCTCAGCCCTATTCTTGGTCACAAGGTCGTTGAAAATTGCTTCAAATGTTTGCAGGGTAAGGGGTGTTTCGCGGGTCTCGCCATACGCGATATTGTTTCGAACGCAATGGATTTCGCTCAACGTGTCAAAAGTCCCGGAGGAACCTACCAGGCACCTTGGTTCATATTTGTGCAACTGGTCCATCAGCGGTACTAGAGCGGTTTCCAGGAATGTATTGAGTGATTGTATTTCTTCGGCGGTGATAGGATCATGCTTCTGGAATTTTTCCAGTAGCCGCTGGGCGCCGATGTCAACGCTTTGTTTCCAGAAAATTGTTTCGCGATTTCCAATGATGAACTCTACACTTCCTCCTCCGATGTCAACAATGAGAGACTTTTCGATACCTAGGTCAAGGGCCGAGCGTACACCGAAATAGATATACTCCGCCTCTTGTTCTCCTGAAATCAAGTTAATTTCAATCCCCGTGTCCTGTCTTATTCTTTGAACGATCTCTACTCCGTTGAGTGCACCACGCAGGGCGCTGGTACCAAATGCCTTTGTCTGCACCACGTTATACTCGTTCAGGGTCTTTTTGAAATCCCTCAAACAGGTGAGCGCCCTCAGTTGAGCTGCATCAGTGATGATACCCTTGTTGATGCCACCAAGACCAATCTTCACAGCCTGTTTCTCCCGGTGCAGGATCTTCGGAGCCTGGCTTCCGGAGCAGTCTACAATGAGCAAGTGAAATGTATTGGTGCCTAAATCAATGATGGCAATTCTTCCCTTCATTGTATAATTTGAATCTGGTGATAGTATCCAGGATTTCTACGCAGGGCAAGTTAGCATATCGGTACAAACAATAACTATATTTGAAATTCCAACCAGATCGTATGAGTCAATCGAAAGGCCCTCGCAACGAAAAATTTGAAGAACTCGACCGCAAGAACAAGGAATCACTATTGGGCGGTGGGGAGAAGCGGATTGAGCAGCAGCATGCCAAAGGAAAACTGACCGCCCGGGAGCGTGTTCTTTTACTGCTGGACGAGGGCTCTTTTGAAGAGATGGGCAAATTCGTGATGCACCGGAGTAAAGAATTTGGCCTGGATAAAGAGTATTACTTGGGCGATGGTGTCGTGACGGGTTACGGAACGATTGAGGGAAGGCTCGTGTATGTATTCTCTCAGGACTTTACCGTCTTCGGCGGCTCACTGTCAGAGACCCATGCAGAAAAAATCGTGAAGATTATGGACCTGGCCATGAAGAACGGAGCTCCTGTCATTGGGCTGAATGATTCAGGTGGCGCTCGCATCCAGGAAGGCGTAGTCTCCCTCGGCGGCTATGCGGATATTTTTTATCGCAACGTGATGGCCTCCGGCGTGGTACCCCAGATATCGGCAGTGATGGGTCCGTGTGCCGGAGGTGCTGTGTATTCGCCCGCCATGACTGATTTTATTT